>JAZTXP010000068.1:0-5089 GCA_045636465.1 Eubacteriales bacterium | reverse complement strand
ATAACTAAAGTTGACTTTTTCCAGGATAAATTCACGGGATTTGAGAATTCTTCCTCAAGGCGTGCCGAGCTTTGCAAGCTCGCAGAGCTTCCGGAGGACCTGACTACAAACGCCCTTCTCGAAGCCCTGAACCTGCTCTGCGGTTACGACGGCTACAAGGCTTTGCTGGAGAAGCTGGAAGGATAAAAAAGCATATTATTCTTCCTTTTATAAAAGGATATCGATGAAAATAAAAACGGAAAAGAAGATAAAAGCAAAATTGCTGAAATCTCATTTTCCGTTTTTTATTTATCCCTTTTTGATGAAGATCTTTTTCTTTTTCATTGGTTGATGGGCCTTTTTGGTGGCGCTTTTGTCAGCGCTTCTGGGGTCGGGTTTCGCCTCGTTTGCCTTGACTTGCGCCTTCATCTTCTTTTGCGGCTTGCCCTGAGATTTGGTGAGGGTCTTTTTCGCTGCCGCTGCTTTTTCCTTTTCTATCTCCTCGAGAATGATGAGGCCTGCCGCCACTCTGGCATCTTGCTTTGAGAGGCCGCGGCCTTCCGCAACCTTGCCCATAAAGCGGCACTCTATGGCGTATTCCTTGACGTTTATATTGGAGTTTTCGGTCTCTCCAAGATCACGGTATTCCGCGGAGGGGGCCTTATTTTTCGATGCAAGCTCGCGAAGCTTCTGCGCTACGGTTGCCGCATCCACCTTGGGTTGCTTTGCCTCTGCGGTCAAGAGCTCGAGGGCGATCTTCGCCGCCTCTGCCTCGGCAAGCTTCTGGTTCTTGCCTATGCCCTTACCGTAGAGCTTCTCACCGATGTAAACGCCACACTCGTAGGTCTTTTTATTATCGGGTCCTACTGCGGAAAGCACCTTGTATTCGGGGTGGGGAAGTCTGTGCTTCTTATCGTCGCACCATTCCTGGAGAAGGTTCTTGGCGTTTTTCTTGGGTGTATTCGCATCGGAAACGTAGGAGGAAACGTCAAGTGTTCTTTCTACCACCGAGATGACCGTGGAAAGATCCATTCCCGAATCGATGTATATCGCTCCGATGATACTCTCGTAGAGGTCCTCCATAACCGAGGGCTCCTTGCCGATATCCAGCTTTTCGTCGCCGTGGCTCATAAGGAGATATTTCTCAAGCCCAAGCGCCTTAGTGGTAGCGGAGAGATTCTTCTTGTCGCTGAGGTTTGATCTTATTGTAGAGAAATCTCCTTCGTTAAGCTCGGTGAAGATGCCGTATTCGTATCTTTTGGTTTTTCCCTTAAGAAGTAGACTTACGATAGCCGTGGAGAGAATACTGTCTCCGAAAAACTCCAGCACCTCGTTTGAGGTGTATTTTATTTTTCCGTTTTGGTTTTCGTTACAAAAGCTGGCGCGGGTAAACGCTTGGGTAAGAAGGCTCTTATCCCTAAAGGTATAGCCCAACACCTCTTCTATGTGTTCTATGTTTTTAGTAAAGTTCATTTATTTCTCCGATGAAGTTAATGGTAGTCTATTGTAGCATCTTTTATCTTGCTTGTCAAGGGAAAAAATCGGTTATTTTGTCGTCTGTCAATTAAAGATAAATATGTATGTTATTGATGGTGTTTACCGTACCGTATATTACGATAATCATAAAGATCACCGTAAATACTGCGAGTATTCTTCGTGCGAGATCGGGCTTTATCACCTTGAGAAGGAAATGCAAAATAATCATACCCACTATAGCGCCGAGCGTGTTGGTAATAAGATCGATGTAAGCAAAGCCACCGATAGTGTTGAAGAACTGCGCTATCTCAAATGCGAGAGAGAGGCCGAATGCTGCAAGGGGAGTTTTCAGGTATTTTTTCTTTTCAAATACCAAAGGAAGCGTCATCCCCACCGGCAAAAACAATACCACGTTTACCAGCATATCCTCGATGGCATCCTTGGAATAGAAGGGGCCGTCGCCGTTGAAGCGGAAGTGGCAGAAGCTCCATTCTGCTCGCTCGGGTATTGACATACCGCCCATCATCATACGTGATACGTAGATAGGCCATTCCATATTGCATTTAAGCGTGATAACCCATACCAGCACTAGCAAATAAACAATAAAGGTGATGAGCGCGCTTTTTTGTAATTTTGTAAGGTTTTTCATTTTTTTCTCCTCTTATAAGTATTTTCCGGGATTATCTGTTATGTATATATCAAAGCATTTTGCGGTATTGAAAGCGCCGAAAATAGAGACAGCTACGGCAAGCAACGTGCAAGCCTTGAGAGCCGCCTCGGCCTGCTTTTCGGTGACCGTGCCTCTGATATAAAAATGTATTACGGCGCCAAGGATGGCTCCGAAGGTGTTGCAATAAACGTCTATGTAAGTAAATCCGCCGATACAGTTTATCAGCTGAGAGATTTCAAATGCGAGACTTACGGTGAAGCCGCAAAGCACTGCGCTTAAGTAGGGGCGCTTCTCGAAAAGAAAGGGGATTGACAGACCTAGGGGGATAAACAGCAGTATGTTGACGATGAACTCACTATTAGTCGTTCCGTGGAAGTTTGAGGTGAATCTGAGAACTCTTTCGGCAAGACTCAGCTTTTCCGCAAAGTATCGGCTTTCCGCGACCACTTGCACCATATTGCACTTGAAGGTGATTACCCAGATAAGGCAGAGCATATACATAAGGAATGCCGCCGTTGCCCACTTGTGGAGGTTTTTGTTGACTATCATACTCGTCCTACCTAAAAATAATTATAAAATAACTTGCCATTATAATTATATCATAAAATAAAAATAAAATCAAGTCCAAAATAAAAAGGCATATACCGTAAAAATAAAAGGAGCGGAGATCACGAAGGTGAATTGCTCCTCGTTAGTCTACACGTCTTTTATATTAAGTTGAACTGCCTGAAAATCTCATCTTGCCCCAGAAGTCGGGATAAAGCTCCGAGAGACGTACTGTCCTTCTGCTTTCAAGATCAACAAGGATCTCAATGTCGCCGCTATCACGGTCAAGCTGCATCATAAATTCGCGGCAAGCTCCGCAGGGAGGGCCGACACTGCCGTCGAGCATTACCGCAACCATCTTGTCTATCTTGCTCTCCCCCATAGTTATCATATTAGCAATAGCTGCTCTCTCGGCGCACATACCCAGGCCGCAGGCCGTATCAATGCAAACCCCAAGGTAAACATTGCCGTTTTTGGTAAGTATGGCAGCGGCGACTCCGCCGGCCTCAATGAAGGGAGAGATGGTTCTGTCATTCTGAACCCTTATCGCTTCGTTATAAAGCTTTTGCCAAATATCCATAATTAACCCCCTAAAATGTAAATCTTTATTATCAAAACAGGGACTTACAGCCCTTTATCGGTCAGGTCTTTGCAGATGGAAATATAAAAACTAAAAATACCCTCGCGTGTTTTTGGCCGTGTAAAAAGGTCAATTATCTGTAAATGAGAGATAGATTCTGAGAGGGCGTTTCCCCTGTATTCGCCAAATTTTGCCGACTCGACCGATACCATCCCATCATTATCGAGCCCCGTCTTGCGCTTCTGATATTTCATTGACGGTGCCATAAGAATGCAGTCCCTGCCTCTTTCCAATACGGTGGAATAGCTTTGGCAAAGAAATGCGTCGGTATGAGAGAAGGGCTCGGGCTCGTCAACGTGGCATAGCTCTCGGCAGACCGCCATTGAGTCGGGATGCTCGTCCTTAAGAATATGCTTGTAAAGAAAATCCAGCATTCCGGAAAGAAGCTTCTTTATAGGCTCGGGCCACCCCCATACGAACGAGGCAATTACAGAGCCTTTATGGGGCGTGCAGACGGTGGTGAGCGAGGCAATCTTTTCTGCCATATCAAGCTTTTCAATCATCATCTTAGCGTCGAGTCCGCCCTTTGAATAACCGATGAGATTTACCTTCTCGGCACCGGTGGTTTCCAGTATTTTCAGTATGTAATTCTTTAACTGATGAGCATTGTTTTCTACAGTTCCGAAGGCATCGACGTCGGCTATATAAACCTCATATCCCCCATCGCGGATTCTGTCGGGAATCCTTCCGAATGCACGTAAGGGCAGCTTCTCCTTAACCGCAACTCCGTGAACTAAAACCACCGGGTATTTCATAGGACATCCTCCTTTTAGAAAGATTTTACTTCTCCTTATTATATCATAGGCCGTGGAAGAAGTCAATAGTGTTGATGCCGGGCTTTTATGCGCGGCGAGGAGTATCCTGTATTTAAGAAACAATTCATGTAAGACAAAACCACCCATCATTCCCTGCGCTTTTTGGCAAAGGGGATTAATGGGCGGTTTTTGATAAGTATAGTTTGCTTTTAATGTGTAAAATCAATCAAAAAGCCATTAAGCATTGGGGTTGACGGGAATAATAAGCGCCGCAATGAGATAAGCAACAAGGCCTACTCCCGCGCATATTATTGCCAGAACGAGAATCAGGCGCAGGACTGTGGGGTCAATGTCAAAGTACTCGGCAAGACCTCCGCAAACGCCGAAAAGCTTCTTGTTCGTTCTTGATCTATAAAGCTTCTTTTTCATGTTTTCGGCTCCTTTTGGTTATGTGATTAAGCCTCGGGCTTCATTGTGGGGAAGAGAAGAACGTCTCTGATAGAAGCAGAGTCGGTGAGGAGCATAACGAGTCTGTCAACACCAAAGCCGAGACCGCCTGTGGGAGGAAGACCGTACTCAAGAGCGGTTACGTAATCATAGTCAACCTCTGCGTTGCAGTTGGGCTCTTCCTTGCGCTTTGCCTCAACCTGACGCTCAAATCTGTCCTTCTGGTCGATAGGATCGTTAAGCTCGGAGAAGGCGTTGCCGTACTCTGTGCAATTGATGAAGTACTCGAATCTCTCTGTGAAGGCAGGTTCTGTGGGCTTTCTCTTCGCAAGGGGGGAATTCTCCACAGGATAATCGTAAATGAATGTGGGCTGAATGAGCTTATCCTCAACGTAAGCATCGAAGAACTCAACGAGAACTGTACCCTTGGTTGCGTTAGCGGGAACCTCTACGTGGTGAGCCTTAGCGCATTCTCTTGCTGCCTCGTCGCTCTCCCAGGAGTAGTAGTCAACGCCGGCATACTTCTTAACAGCCTCAACCATGGTGAGTCTTTCCCAATGACCCATATCGATCTCA
>JAZTXP010000067.1:0-17603 GCA_045636465.1 Eubacteriales bacterium | reverse complement strand
GCTTTTCAAGTCGGTTTAATTCCTGAACCTGCAAAAGCTGTTTTTTGATGTAACCCTCATATTTTATTTCTATTTCGGCCTGCTCCCTAACCTCGCTCTCAAGCTCGGGACGGTCCTTATCAAAGGGCTCTAAATCGCTATAGCTTATCTGCGGCCTGCGAATAAGGTCGGCAAGGGTGGCTCCGTTTAAAACGGGAGATGTTTCACGTGAAACAAGCATCTCGTTAAGAGCCTCGCTTCCGCCTATTCCTGTGCGGTTTAGTCTCTCAATTTCGGCGGCTATCTGCTCTTTTTTAGTTAGAAATCGCTGATATCTCTCCTCACTTATAAGCCCTATTTCATATCCGACAGGCAAAAGACGAAGGTCTGCATTGTCCTGCCTTAAATAAAGCCTATATTCCGAGCGCGAGGTCATCATTCTGTAAGGGTCCATACAGCCCTTGGTTACTATATCGTCAATAAGCGTTCCGATATAACTCTGACTGCGGGGGAATATAACAGGCGCCTTTCCCTGCACCTTTCTTGCGGCATTTATTCCTGCAACAAGTCCCTGCGCCGCCGCCTCCTCATAGCCCGAGGTACCGTTGAACTGACCCGCGCCGTAAAGCCCCTCCACCTTCTTGAATTCAAGGGTGGGATAAAGCTCCCAGGGGTTTACAAGGTCGTATTCAATGGCGTAAGCATAGCGCATGATCTCCGCCTTCTCGAAGCCGGGGAGTGAGCGCAGCATATCAAGCTGAACGTCGGTGGGCATTGACGTGGAGAAGCCCTGAATATACATTTCCTCGGTGTCAAGACCGCAGGGCTCTACGAAGAGCTGATGCCGCTCCTTATCCGCAAAGCGAACCAGCTTGGTCTCGATAGAGGGGCAATATCTGGGGCCCGCGCCGGTTATATTTCCCGAATACATCGCCGAGCGATCGAGGTTGTCTAAAATAATCTTATGCGTGGCAAGGTTGGTATATACCACGTGGCAGGGAACGAGATTAACCTCGCCCACGTCCTTTTTCTCGGTTCTCACCGAGTAGGGCACAGGCTCTGCCTCGCCCTCCTGAATCTCAAGCTGAGAAAGGTCAATGGACCTTCTGTGAACTCTTGCGGGAGTGCCGGTCTTGAAGCGGTAAAGCTGAATGCCAAGCCCCCTGAGAGCATCCGAAAGCCCCTTGGCAGGAAGCATTCCATCAGGGCCGGAGGAGAACACCTTGTCGCCGATGAAAATCTCGGAATCAAGGAAGGTGCCGGTGGCAATAACCACGGCATCAGCATACCATCGCTCACCAAGAGAGGTGACAACACCGCGAACAGCGGCCTTACCGTCAATCTCCTCGGTAATAAGATCCACTATTTCGCCCTGAACGAGGCGAAGATTTTCCTCTGTCTCAAGGGTGCGCTTCATTATTTTCTTGTATTCGTTTCGGTCTGCCTGCACGCGCTTTGAATGAACCGCCGCGCCCTTGCCCAGGTTGAGAGTTCTCGACTGAAGGGTAGCAAGGTCTGCCGCATATCCCATCTCACCGCCCAGCGCATCGATCTCATAAACCAGATGACCTTTAGCGCTTCCGCCAATGGAAGGGTTGCAGGGCATATTGCCTACGGCATCAAGATTCATAGTAAAAAGCACGGTGGGAACGCCCATTCTCGCCGCGGCAAGGGCCGCCTCAATACCCGCGTGTCCTGCGCCAACAACTATAATCGAAGTTTTAAGTTCCATGTATGTTTTCCTCTGTAATAAAGGGGGGTTGCAAATTAAAGTTTGCTTTTTTTACAGTTTTACTCGCTCAACAGCAGTAACGCGCTTTGGTGAGGTATCAAAGGTAAATATAACTCCGTCAGCCGCGCAAGCGCCTCTCGAGGGAGAATACTTAACCGGAAGTCTGGTCTTCATACGGCTGACGATGCCGTCAATATCCATACCTAAAATCCCGCCCGACTCGCCGCACATACCTACGTCTGTAACGTAGCCCGTACCCTTGGGAAGTATCTGCGCATCGGCAGTAGGCACGTGAGTATGAGTGCCAAAGATCACGTTGATAACACCGTCATAAGCATGACCGACAGCAAGCTTCTCGCCTGTAGCCTCGGCATGAATGTCTAAGATCGCAACGTCATACTTCCCTGCCGCCTCGCGGAGAGCGCGGTCGATATAGGGATAAGGGTTATCGAGGCAAGGCTCAATATGTACGTTGCCCATAGCGTTGATAACCAAAGCCTTGTAGCCGTTAGCAGTGTCAAGCACACACCAGCCGTGACCGGGCGCACTGTCACCAAAATTAATCGGACGAAGAAGCTCTGCTCTCTCGTCAAGAGCGGTGTACGCCGCCTTATTCTGCATAGTGTGATTTCCACCTGTAATAACGTCCGCTCCGCCCCTCACAAGTCTCTCGGCAAGCTCAGGCGAAATACCTGTTATAAAGGACGCATTCTCTCCGTTTACAACGCAGAAATCGATTTTGTTCTTCTCTCGGAATTTCCATAGCCTCTCGCAAAGATGATCAACACCGCGAGGGCTGGTAACGTCTCCAATTACAAGAATTTTCATTTGAATTTTCTTTCTATTCGGGTCTTCCCCCGACGCAAATTTTATATTTTAAGGGGCCGTCACGCTTTGTGAAAGCCCCTTGCTTTTTGGTTGTTTTGTTTTTTGATAAAGGTATGAGTTTCAAAAATCACCCTAAAGAGTAACCTTCAAAAACAAAGCCTTAACCCGCCGGATTTTAGAGCAGGAAGATTTGGTTTCAAAAATCCCCCTAAAGAGTAACTTTTGAAAGCACCTGTTATACCTGCTTGTTTTTGGATAGATAGATTTGAGATAGAATTGTCGTTCTTCACGCCGAAGCTGTAGATAGACCTACAGCGAGCCTGCGGGAAAACGGCGATTATAGCCAAATATATCATCCAAAAACTATTTGGCGTAGTCTATGTGCCTAGACTCTCGAATTACGCTTACTTTAATCTGTCCGGGATAATCAAGATCATTCTCGATTTTCTTTGCTATGTCTCTTGCGAGGATGATCATCTTGTCGTCATTTACTACCTCGGGCTTAACCATAATTCTGATCTCACGACCTGCCTGAATTGCGAAGGTCTTTTCAACACCCTCGAAGCTGCCTGCAACCTCTTCAAGCTTCTGGAGACGCTTGATGTAGTTTTCAACGTCCTCACGACGAGCGCCGGGACGAGCCGCGCTGATTGCATCTGCCGCCTGAATAATGAAGTCAAGAGCAGTGATGGGATCAACGTCGTTGTGGTGCGCCTGAATTGCGTGAACGATTTCCTTATGCTCACGGTACTTCTGCGCGATCTCTACGCCGATCTGAACGTGGGAGCCGTCAACCTCAGCGGTAACAGCCTTACCGATATCGTGGAGAAGACCTGCTCTACGAGCAGATGCAACGTCAACACCCATTTCCTCGGCGATAACGCCTGCGAGCATAGATACCTCGATGGAGTGACGGAGAGCATTTTGTCCGTAAGAGGTACGGTATTTCATCCTACCAAGGAGTTTAATAAGTTCGGGATGAAGTCCGTGTACTCCTGTTTCAAAGATCGCCTTTTCACCTGCCTGCTTAATAGAGCCCTCAACCTCGCGGCGAGCCTTCTCTACCATCTCTTCGATTCTTGCAGGGTGAATACGTCCATCACTTACAAGCTTTTCAAGAGCAATTCTTGCGATCTCACGTCTTACGGGATCGAAGCCGGAAACGGTGATAACGTCGGGTGTGTCGTCAATAATAAGCTCAACACCTGTGAGGGTTTCGATAGAACGGATATTTCTACCCTCTCTACCAATGATTCTGCCCTTCATCTCATCGTTGGGGATCTGAACAACGGAGATGGAGTTTTCGCTTACGTGCTCTGCGGCAAAGCGCTGAATAGCGAGGGAGAGAATGTCGCGAGCCTTTGCATCGGACTCGTCCTTGAACTTCTCCTCATAGCTTGCTATCTTCATAGCATACTCGTGCTGCATTTCGCCGTCAAGTCTTGCAAGAAGCTCTGCCTTTGCCTCATCCTTTGTGAGAGCCGCGATCTTCTCAAGCATTGCCAGCTGACCGTCAAGGGTCTTCTGAATCTCGTTTTTGAGCTGCTCAGCTCTGTCATTCTTTTCCTGGAGCGCCGCTTCCTTCTTCTCGATGGATTCAAGCTTGGAATCAAGGGCGTCCTCCTTCTGGCTGATCTTGCGCTCGGTTCTTGCTACCTCCTTACGACGCTCTTTAATGTCGTAGTCGGCTTCTTTTTTGAGTTGAAAAATTTCTTCTTTTGCTGATATAATAGCCTCTTTCTTAGCGCCCTCGGCATTCTTTATAGCATCCTCGAGGATCTTCTTAGCCTGCTCGGTAGCAGAGCCAAGCTTCTTCTCGGAGACGAGCTTATAAATCAGGCAGCCGATAACACCGCCAAGTATAAGAGCGACAAAAATTAAAATCAACGCTAAATATAATTTCATCGTCTTTTCATTTACCTCCTTTTCTGTATTTTTTGAAAAAACATAATACGCCGCGGGGCGTAAGAAAATTTATTATACATAGGCGTCCGCAAAACTCCTAATATGCAGACGGATGTGTAAAAGTTATACGCCATAACCCTGCGCCAACTCATGCGAAGGGCATAACAATACAGATATATTATATAATAATACTTGCGTAAAGTCAAGAGGTTTTCGGTATTTTCTGTTTTTTCTAAAAATAAAAGACGAATTTAACGTGAACATCTTCAGGCTTTATGCAAAGAAAAGCAGACAAAAAACCGACTGCCTTCCCGTGATAAAATGCAAAAAAGTTTACTCTCGCCCCCCGAAAAACGGAAAGCGTTTTTTGTTCCTCTTGCAAGAAAATCAACCAAAAAGTTTTTCAGTTAAAAACAGTGTTTTCAAAATTTAATCATTTTAGTAGTATTTTTGAAAGCTTTAGTTTGCATTTTTAGCACAAAAAAACATTGTTAAGATGCAAAATGACTTTTGGAGTAAAACTATTAAACAATCTAATACTTAATTCTAAAATAGTCCAACCAGGTCTTGAATCTATCCTGAGCGGCATAACAAGCATCTGTGAGAAATCCGGGTTCTCTTTTTCACTCGTTGAGACCGCGATTATTCTTATTACGGCGTTTTTTATAATTTACACTTAAGACTGCACTGTTAGTATTTAACGTCACGCTCTTTGTATTTAATGCAGTGTCGCTTATGATTTAACATCATTTCACTCAGGCTTGATGACACACACCCTATGAACCGATATCACTTTTTCAGACCATAACAAAAATTATTTTTTTCACAGCAGCGGCGGTGGGATGGCGGCGGTAGATAAAAGGCGGCAATGTGGCGCTGTAAATACGCGCATCCTCCACGTTACGTTTGCGCCCTTGCCGCCGCATTATACTCTTCTCTACTCTCCGCTGCTCTACTCTACTCTATTCTACTCTATTCTTCTCTACTCTTATCTACTCTATTCTTATCTTATCTATTCTTATCTATTCTTCTCTATGGCGTTACATTCACGTTACATGCGGCGATATATTAATGTTACATACGGCGTTACATTGCGTTACAAAGTTAAATTTTGGTTTTTTAACAGTGTTTTCTCGCGCTTTTTGTGGGCGACATATCTTCCCTTACTACTCGGAAATACCGTGAATTTTCCCAGAATCTCATCTGCCCTGTGATGCTCTCTGCATAGACCACACTCCTGCTCCGATTTTTTAACCCTACAACCGCGCTTTGATGTATTGCACGTATAAATCCACCCCCCGAGCAGCTCTCGGAGCGCAAAAGGTGTAAAAACACGTCGGATTTTATCACTATTAGCACTTCGAGTGCCAAAGTATCAGCAATTTACAAAAAATTCATAAATAAATTTTGCAAAATGACTTGACATTTCTGAAAAAATGGGTATAATGGTATTGTAAAGATTAGCACTCCTGACATTCAAGTGCTAAAATTCGACAAGAAGAGGTGAATTCAATGGACCACAAACGGCTTTCCCCGAGAAAAATGCAGATTCTCAAAGCAATCGTTGATGCTCACATAACTCACGGCGAGCCGGTTGGCTCAAAATACCTCTCCCAGGACGACAACATTCCTTGTTCCCCTGCGACTATCAGAAACGAGATGGCCGAGCTTGAGGCCATGGGTTATCTGGTTCAGCCCCATACGTCAGCAGGCAGAGTTCCCTCGGAGTTAGGCTACAGATACTACGTTGATGACCTGGTAGACCATTACAGCCAGACGAGATCCGAGATAGATCAAATAAACGAGCTTCTCAGATATAAACTCACCGAGATGGATCAAATCCTCAGCGAGGCTTCAAGACTGGCGGCATCCTGCACCGATTACACAGGCATCGCCTTCAATCCCGGCCTTGGCAAGATCAGAATAGTTCAGTTCAAGAGTGTCCTCCTCTCCCCAAGAGACTTCCTCTTGGTAATGACCTTCGAGGGTGACATAGTAAAGACGAAGACCATCCACCTGCCCTTCGTTATCAACGAGGACATCCTGACAAGGTTCAACGAGGCGGCAAACACCTACCTTGTCAACCTGACCAGCGACGAGATCGCAATGCCCACCATCGTAAGACTGGAGACGGTTATGGGTTCGGCAATGGCAATGGTCCACCCCACCATCAAGGTAATCTACGAGACCATGAGCGAGCTTGACACCGCAGACGTAAGACTGGAGGGTATTACGAAGCTTCTGGAATACCCCGAGTATTCCGACGTCTCAAACTTCAAGAACCTTATGGGAGTGCTGGAGCGCAAGGATAAGCTGCTGGACGTTATCTCCAACAGAGCCGATGCTATGGATAACGGTATTCACGTTTATATCGGAACCGACGACGAGGATGACGGAATGAAGAACACCACCCTGATCTTCAAGAACGTAAACGTTGGCGGAAAGCAGCTGGCAGTAGGCGTTATCGGACCAAAGAGAATGAACTACTCAAAGGTTATCGAAATGATCAGCGGGCTTGCATCGGGAATTGACAAGATGTACGGCGCGGGCACTCTGCTCAGCTCCGGATACAAAGAAGAAGAATAACACCGAAAGGATCATATATGAAGGACAAAAAGGAAACCACCGAAGAAATCAAGACCGAGGAGCAGAAGGAGACGGCAAAAAAAAGCCCCACCAAATCCGAAAAGCTCCAGGCAGAGATCGACGCCCTGAAGGCAGAGATCGCGGAAAAGGACGATAAATATCTTCGCATGGCGGCAGAGTACGACAACTTCAGACGCCGCTCCAGAGAAGAAAAGGAAGGCATCTGGGAGGCTGCTATGGCAGACACAGTGGCAGAGCTTCTCCCTATCATAGATAACCTTGAGCGCGCGGCGCAGTTTGAGGGGGGAGATAAGGTTCTTGAGGGTCTCGTTATGACCGCAAAGGCGATCTCCGGAGCATTTGAAAAGCTCGGCATCGAAGAGGTTGGCAAGGTTGGCGAAACCTTCGACCCCAATCTTCACAACGCGGTTCTCCACATTGACGACGAGTCCTACGGAGAAGGCGAAATTGTTGAGGTATTCCAGAAGGGATACAAAAAAGGAAAGCGTATAATTCGCTTCGCGATGGTCAAAACCGCTAACTAATATTTACATTTTGAGCGGTTTATCATATAAAATTTGATTAAGATAATAAAACATTTTCTATAAAACGGAGGAAACAAATTATGGGAAAAATCATTGGTATTGACTTAGGCACAACCAACTCGTGCGTAGCAGTATTCGAGGGCGGCGAGCCCATCGTTATCACCAACCCCGAGGGAGCAAGAACAACCCCTTCCGTGGTTGCATTTTCTAAGACAGGCGAAAGACTTGTAGGCCAGGTTGCAAAACGCCAGGCAGTTACAAACCCCGACAAGACAGTAAGCTCTATCAAGCGCCAGATGGGTACAGACTCAAAGGTTTCCATCGACGGCAAGGCATATACACCCCAGGAGATCTCCGCGATGATCCTTCAGAAGCTTAAGGCTGACGCAGAGGCTTATCTCGGCACAAAGGTAACCGATGCGGTTATCACAGTTCCCGCTTACTTTACCGACGCTCAGCGTCAGGCAACCAAGGACGCGGGTAAGATCGCAGGCCTTGAGGTTAAGAGAATCATCAACGAGCCCACAGCGGCAGCTCTCGCTTACGGTATGGATAAGGAAGAGAGCCAGAAGATCATGGTATTCGACCTTGGCGGCGGTACCTTCGACGTATCTCTTCTCGACATCTCCGACGGCGTATTCGAGGTCCTTGCTACAGCAGGTAACAACAAGCTTGGCGGCGACGATTTCGACGAGAGAATCGTAAACTGGATGGCAGACACATTTGCAAGAGAAAACGGCGGCATGGATCTTCGCAAGGATAAGATGGCTGCTCAGAGACTTAAGGATGCAGCTGAAAAGGCTAAGATCGAGCTTTCCGGCGTTATGTCCTCTAACATCTCTCTCCCCTTCATCACAGCAGACGCTACAGGTCCTAAGCACTTCGAGGCTACTCTCACAAGAGCAAAGTTCGACGAGCTTACCCACGACCTCGTTCAGGCTACAATGGGCCCCACAGAGAAGGTTCTCCGCGATTCCGGACTCTCCGCTTCTCAGGTTTCCAAGGTTCTCCTCGTAGGCGGTTCTACAAGAATCCCCGCAGTTCAGGAGGCTGTTAAGAAGTTCATGGGCAAGGAGCCCTTCAAGGGCATAAACCCCGACGAGTGCGTTGCTATCGGCGCGGCTATTCAGGGCGGCGTTCTTGGCGGCGACGTAAAGGACGTTCTTCTCCTTGACGTAACACCCCTTTCTCTCGGTATCGAGACTCTCGGCGGCGTATTCAACAGAATCATCGACCGTAACACAACAATTCCCGTAAAGAAGAGCCAGGTTTACTCTACCGCGGCAGACGGCCAGACCTCTGTTGAGATCCACGTTCTCCAGGGCGAGCGCGATATGGCGGCAGGTAACACCACTCTCGGCAGATTCATTCTTGACGGTATCCCCGCAGCTCCCCGCGGAGTTCCTCAGATCGAGGTAACCTTCGATATCGACGCAAACGGTATCGTTAACGTAACCGCAAAGGATAAGGGCACAGGCAAGGAGCAGCACATCACCATCACATCCAGCACAAACATGTCCAAGGAGGACATTGAAAAGGCGGTTCGCGAGGCAGAGAAATTTGCCGACGAGGACAAAAAGCAGAAGGAAGCGGTCGAGGTTAAGAACATGGCCGAGAACACCATCTTCCAGACCGAGAAGACTCTCGGCGAGCTTGGCGACAAGGTTTCCGACTCCGACAAAGCTCCCGTAAACGATGCTATCGCAAAGCTTCGCGAGACCATCAAGGGTGGTAACACTGAGGCTATCAAGGCCGATACAGAGGCTCTCCAGAAGGCATTCTACCCCATCGCGGAGAAGCTTTATCAGGCTCAGGCTCAGGAGCAGCAGGGTAACGGCGGCGCAGGCGCAGGCTTTAGCGGCGGCGACCAGAATTACTACGACGCAGGCTTTGAGGATAAGACAGGCAACTAATCGCCCGATTTCCAAAATAAAAAAACAGATCAAAAAAATGTGTAGGGCAACAATCGCGTTGCCCTACAACTAATGTATAAAAGAATGTAAAAATCACGGTTTTTGCAAATAATTATTTACTTTTAACCACATTATATAGGTAAAGGCAAAAATATGGCAGACAACAAAAGAGATTATTATGAGGTCTTAGGCGTATCAAAATCCGCCTCGGACGATGAAATAAAAAGGGCTTATCGCTCTCTTGCAAAGAAATACCATCCCGACCTCAACCCCGGCGATGCCGAGGCTGAAAAGAAGTTCAAGGAAGCTAACGAGGCGTACGAGGTTCTCTCTGATTCCGCAAAGCGCGAGAAGTACGACAGATACGGACACGCGGCATTCGACCCTTCCTCAGGCGGATTTGGCGGAGGCGGCTTCGGAGGCTTCGGCGGATTCGGCGATGACTTTGATCTTGGCGACATATTCTCCTCCTTCTTCGGCGGCGGAGGCAGAAGCTCATCCGGATCAAGAAGAAACGCGCCGGTGGACGGCGACGACGTTGGTACTTACGTAAATATAAGCTTCGAGGAAGCGGCGTTCGGCTGTAAAAAGGACATCGAGTTTGCAAGAATCGAAGAGTGCGCGGATTGCGGGGCTACCGGCGCAACCAAGGGCAGCGAGGTAGAAACCTGCTCCGCCTGTCGCGGCACAGGACGCGTTACCGTAAAGCAGCAGACAATGCTTGGCTTTATGCAGACACAGCGCCCCTGCTCACCTTGTAAGGGAACAGGCAAGATCGTTAAATCCCCCTGCCAGAACTGTAACGGCAAGGGCTACGTAAGACTGAAGAAAAAGTTCGAGATACAGATTCCCGCAGGCATCGACCACATGCAGAGGATCGTTAAGCGCGGACAAGGCTCTGTTGGAAGAAACGGCGGTATGAACGGCGATCTTATTATCGAGGTAAGAGTCAAAGAGCATGATATCTTCCAGCGCGACGGAAACGATCTTCTCTGCGAGGTTCCTATCTCCTTTGCGGAGGCGGCGCTGGGCGCGGAGATCGACATCCCAATGCTTGGCGGAGGCACAGAGAAATACACCATCCCCGAGGGAACGCAAACCGGCGAGCAGTTCACAATGCGCGGCAAGGGTATCGCGGATATTAACACAGGAAGAAAGGGCAACCTTATCTTCACCGTGGTTGTTGAGACCCCAAGAAACCTTAACTCCGAGCAGAAAAAGCTCATTTCCGACTTCGGCACTTCCCTTGGCGAAAGCAACACAAAATATCGCCAGAGCTGGTTTAAAAAACTCTTCAACAAATGAAGGCAAGGGCTGAAAAAAGCCTTAAAAAGATAAAAAAGCAAAACAAAAAAGAGAAAACAAGCGGAAGATTATCCCCTATAACAGAAAGCAAAATGTTAAAAAATCTGTTATAGAGAAATCTAAAAAAATCCGTAAGTTTTCTCTTTTTTATGTTTTTTGTAAACCAAAGGTTACAAATATGTAATATTAACTATTCTCTGCAGAATCCTTCTTCGCTTCTAGAGACCTAATATTAAAAATAATCGAACCGAGAGAAAGCGCCAACAAAGGAATGAGTAAGAAAATGCCGCCAAGGACAAATATACCGTTAAACAACACCAAAACCCCGCTGGAAACGATGGGAAGCACACAGAAGCCTCTCTTGCCCGTCAGCACTTGCAGGAGCATCATCAGCGAATTGAAGCCGCCGAGTACAAAATGCACCAGAGGAACAAGGAGAACTATCATCATCGCCGCACCAATAAGACCAAGAATCAGCATACTCATCTCACCGTATTCTGACATATCAGGGCCATTCCATTCCATCTCACTCATAGCCTTCAGAGCAAAAGCAAATCCCGCTCCACCACCAATTGTGAGGATCAGATTGATTATAAGAGATATAAGACCGTATTTTTTGATTTTACTCATATTTTTTCTCCTTTCGGTTTTTTCTTAAAAATGCTAATCAGATTAACTATCAAATTTCAATTTTTCTTAAACAGCAAATCAGATTAACTATCAAAGTTCATTTTTTTCTTAAAAAGATGAACCACGTTAACAATAAAGCACGCAGTACACGCCCCGACAACCACAAGGAACACCGCTCTCATAGCGGCAGGCGCTCCGTCCGAAAGAAGCACTGTACCGATGAGCCCACTGATGCCGACCGCCGCAAGGTCAAGGATGGCACAAAGTAAGGCGAATATTCTCTTCCCTGTTCTGACATAGAGATTACCAAATTCAAGGTTGAAAATCACACCTACTGCCGCAGCTCCGAGGCTCAACCCCAGCGCCACAAAAAGAGGCACAAAGGAGCAATCATCAGACTGCTGCATAGATGCTATATAAGCGGTTCCCAGAAGATACATTGCAGGTATCAAAAGGATTAGCGTAAGAGGCGTGTAAACAATTTTTGAGAGAGTGTTTTTTCTGTTTGTCGACATCTCTATACCCTCCTTTATTTCGTTAAAATAGACATAATTGCTAATATTTGCAAACTATAGTTTTCAAAACAAACACTTTTTGTTACTTAGTAAGCGTGTGTCTGATAATACAGTAGATATTACCTACCAAAGATATGAACAAGAGGATTGCAAAAATAAGCAGCACAAAGCCGTAAGGCATGTTGTAAAAACCAAGTCCAAACAAGGTGTATACGGGAACGCCTATAACCTCAAGCACTGCCGTCACTACAGAATATCCGTAGGTCCTTCTTTTAAAAGACCTTTTTTCATCAAGGAGGAATATCAAGGTCAGACAATGGAACATACATAAGGCGAACATTATAATTATCGCCAAATAGTTATCAGCGGTGAGCTTTCCTTTATCAGTGAGTCGGGAGATCGCTAAGAATATCCCTCCGCCAAATGCGAGAAATCCCGAGCCGTGAACAATGGTTGAATAAAGAGTAGTGATAAACATTATAACGTGATTGGGTGTAGTTAAAAGTCTATTTCGCATCCTTATGTATCCTTTCTTTTTGTGATAATAACGCACTCAAGAGTAAGCGCAAAAACAGACGCCAGGAAGAGTCCCAGGCTGACTGCGCCTATACTTGCGGCTGTTCCGGAAAGATAGGAGACAGAGACGATGCCACACCAGAGAACCATCAGCGAATTGATCACGACCGACGCCACCGAAAAGCCCCATTTATCAAAGCTCGCTTGAAGAATTTTAAGCACCATATTTATCACTGAAGCAATTCCACAGATTATCAGCATCAGCATAGCGAGGATCATCACTGCCGCAGATACAACGTTACCAACAGCAAAATCACCGCCAAAGATCCCGTTAAGTGCGCCCAGCATTTTATCCTTTACCATCCCCACAAGGATCACATCAGTTATAAAAATAGCAAGATAAACCGCAAGATTAATTACAGAAAGCTTTTTTGTTTTTGTCATACATATCTCCTTTTTTGTTGTAAAATATGTGTATTTGTAAACACAAGTTGTTATTTTTGTATTTTTTGCTTTTGAATACAAAGAACCGTGTTTTTTGTTTTTATAAAAAATCAATACTTGAATTTAATAGTTCCGATCTCAGATAGGTGCTCGTCAACCGAATAAGAAAGAGGAACAAGCTCTTCCCCATTGTGCCAGACAAAAGAGCAGGATGCGTTGGTGGGATAGGGATAGGTTGACGCAAGAAGCTCTGGCGGAGTTTTGGTTATTCTGCCCCAGAAGCCGCGAATGACTGCCGCGTGTGCCGCTATCAGTACGGTTTTGCCTATATTCTCACCAGCAATTCTCTTTACTTCACTCTCAAATCTAAGAGCCGCCTCCTGCACGCTCTCGCCGCCAGGGATCCTGAAGGTGCCAAAGCTCTTTCGCCATCCCTCAAAGAACAGCTCAGGCCACTTCTCCACTATCTCATCAAGCGGCACATTTTCCCATTCGCCCACGTAGCACTCACGGAGCTTTTCTGAGGGTATCACCTCAAGGTCGCGAAACTTGGCGTGAGGCTCGGCGGTGTGGCGAGCCCTTATAAGGTCGCTGGAGTATATTACGTCTATTTTTTCGTCCTTCAGATACTCTGCCGCCGCCTCAGCCTGCAAAAATCCGCGTGGCGCAAGGTCGATGTCGGTGTGACCGAGCATTATCTGATGAAGATTACCAAGGCTCTCGCCGTGGCGAATTATTATTATTTTCGTGTGTTCTTCAGGATCAAAGGACCCTATCTTTTCCCAAAAGTTCATTTTTTTACCTATAAAAGAAAAATTCACAAGCTAATTAGCTTTTTTAGATTACACTTTAACAAAATTGATAAATCAGCGGCACAAAAAAACGAATCGCTCCTCTTTTAATAATATTATACACTTGTTTTAAGGATTTTTCAAGCCTTTGCGCGCAAAAATTAACATTATACCGAAAAAAAACCCTTCCAAAAAACTAAAAAGCAATCTGATGCGTTTTAGACGGCTTGACGCAGCTGTCAAATAGCAATGCAATCTTATTATAACGTTTAATGAACAAATATCGCAAATCAACACACAGCGTAATTAGTATAGTGACATTACAAAACACAGTTCAAAAAACGACATAAAACGGTAATCATCACAATACCGTTAGTAAATAAAGCTCGCAAATTAAAGTCTGCATATTATTATGTCACGCCCAATCTTTTATTATGCATATATATGCATATTTATTCACTATATCAAAAAAAACAACGAATCTGATAATAACAAAAAAAGAACACCGGTGCAATCAGTTCGACATTGTTCTACCACACATAACAGTTTTAATAAAAACAATGTTTAAGCAGTTTTTTACAAATAAAAAGATCAAAAACAAATTATTTGGGCATATCATTACTATACAAGAGAAATAAAAGATCCGGGCATCTTTTAACAAAAACAGGTATCGCAAAACTTATATTTGCGATGCCGAGACAATTCAACGCCAATTATAAATATGCACAAAGTAATGCATATTATTTGTTTATTTTTTACGAACATTCATTAAAAAACTCCTAAATTTAACAACAAAATGATGTATTTTAGCATATGAATTTTAGTTGTTTCGTATTTTTCACTCTGTTTTTATGCAAAAACACAAAAAACGAGCATAAATCACCTGAGCAACTAAAATCTAGTGCAATTTTTGCAATATTCGTTGAAATAGTTCAATTTATACAATTTTATAGCAAAAAACAGCTAAAATTCATATAAAAACAGAATAGATAAAAATATTGGAACACAGAACAGCAAAAATACACAAAAAGCACATTTAACAGCTCAAAAAAACAATAATACACACCCGATCCTTTGACTATTCTTAAAAAATCAGCCTAAAGAACAACCTTTTTATGCTTTTTATCATTCATATACCCGACAAAGTCGCGTTTATTTTCTTTTAATTATCACATCACACCGCCAGGTTTTTCGTCCGATCCGGCGTTATATGATAGATAGCCTTGTATAAAAAGTCTTCAAACGACTGTTATTTTACGTATTTTGATAACATTTTTTACATTTTTATATGTTTTTAGCAGTAAAATAATCATTTTTGATCAATATTTTGTCTCTAAAACTCTATTTTCTGAGTAAACACCAAAAAAAGTGTGTCACTTAGTCGCAATTTTACAAGAAGCGTGATAGTTTCTTTCTTCTGAGCCAGCGCATCCTTAATTTAGTGTATATCTAATACAACTGTAGAATTTGTTTATTTACTGTTATTATCGCTTTTATTTCTTTTAGACAACAAAGTCAGGTTTTTTCACCTGTTCATCATCCCTTTGAGGCAAAAGTCTCTTTTATTCACTGTTTGAGACATATTTTTGTTAATGTTTCACGTGAAACATAGTTTTTTTCAACCCTTTTATTACTACCATTTTTTATTCCTTTTAACTCCAGTGCGCTTATTATACATTGCTTTTTTCGCGTTGCAAACATGATCCTCTTGTATATATAAGATATTTCAACATAAATCCCCATATTTTCGCAATGTTTCACGTGAAACATATATTTTTTATGTTTATTCGACATTTATCTATCTTCACTTATTTCTATCCAAAAAGTACGAGATTAAAATCGAGTTAAATTACTAAGTTATTGCCCCGAAGAGACACCCATGCTTATTGCTAAGCAAATAAGAATGGTTTTTTGATATTTACTTCAAAAAAATTAATAAAAAAGAGCGGGGAAGTGAGAAAAAGTGCTTGTAAAAGAAATGTAAATGCAACTTTTTTACTGCAAAAAAATATTAAAAAACAGACCGCCGAAATATTGACTTTAAATAGATATTATTGTATAATATAAGTGTTAAAATATAATTAAGTGCAGAAAAAAAATCACATTTCTTGTCGATTTTTAGTAGAAAACACAAAAATGGAGTATATATGGCAAAAGTAGTTTCATTTTCTAACCAAAAGGGCGGAGTAGGCAAGACCACATCCTGCGTAAACATTTCCGCTCAGATTGCGAACAAAGGTAAAAAAGTCCTTATGATCGATATGGATCCTCAGGGCAACGCCACAAGCGGCCTTGGACTTTCAAAATCCAAGATAAAAAAGACTATTTACGATGTAATTATCGGACGTTGCGACATCAAAGATACAATTATCAAGACAAAATTTAAGAATTTATCAGTAGTTCCCGCCACAATCGACCTTGCCGGTGCCGAGCTTGAACTTTATGATCTTGAGGAAGAGGCAGCAAACTTTACAAAATTGGCTCTAGATTCTGTAAAAGAAGACTATGATTACATATTTATCGACTGTCCGCCCTCGCTGGGTATGCTTACCGTTAAGGCTTTATCAGTTTCCGACGGTATCGTTATCCCTATGCAGTGCGAATTTTACTCCCTTGAGGGTATGTCACAGCTTATGAACACGGTAAAAAAGATCCGTCAACTCTACAATCCCGACCTTCAGATCGTCGGAATGCTGCTCACTATGTATAACGGCCGCCTTACTCTCACGGGTCAGGTTGTTTCAGAACTGAAAAAATACTACGATGATATCCTTTTCAAGGTTCCGATTTCCAGGACAGTTCGTATCTCCGAGGCCCCCGGATACGGCGAGCCCATCTGCTACCACGATCCTTACGGAAAAGGTTCTCTTGAGTATGCCGCAGTTGCAAAGGAACTTATGCTGCGAATTTAAGATGTTTTTTTGTTATTTTTGTAAATTTACAGATTTTATTTGTTTTTTATTCGTTTCTTTACAAAAACAAAAAAATATTCTTTGAATAACAAATGGTAAAAAATACCATTTGTATATCCGTTCAAATTACCCATCTTCGTTTATACCACTTTGCCCGATTATATCAATCGTTTATATTCTTTCATTTCAATAAAATCAATTGTTTGTAATCCTTGTTTTTTTATAAAAACTATCTTTTTTCGATATTTAACATCATCAAAAACATAATCGTTTTGTTGAAAAAAGATGAACATCGTATTATATTTTTCCCAACTATAAAAAGTTTTCCACATTTTCCACAGCCTTATTGTTGATAATTTTTGTTACAAAACAGTTTTCCACAATTTTATTGTTGAAAATGTTAGAAACTCCGCTATTTTTGCGATTTTTGACGGGTTAATATGTGAAAAAGTTCTTTTTACCTGATAGTTTACTTGTGGAAAAGTTGCCCGGACTTTCCGGAGTTTAAAATTTTTTCCACAATTTACGAAGATTCTCACTTCGACTTTTCCGTCAAATCCCCTCAAAAATAAATGTTTATACCATTTTTTAACGCAAAGCAATCTAAATCTCGTAAAAATACATTTTTTCGACATTTTACACCTCAACTATATCTCGCAATAAGCGACAAAAAGGAGCCCTTTTTATGAGACGTGTCTATGATTTTCTTAAAAAAGCTCAGGTTTATTACTTGGCAACAACAGAGGGTGATCAACCCCGCGTGCGCCCCTTCGGAACAATAAATTTCTTCGAGGGGAGACTTTACATACAGACCGGAAAGGTAAAACCCACAAGCCACCAGCTCGCAAGGAATCCCAAGGCGGAAATCTGCGCATTCACCGACGGCGCATGGGTGAGAATCGCCTGTGAGCTCATCGAGGACGATCGCTTTGAGGCGAAAAAATCCATGCTGGATGCATATCCCAATCTCCGCGGAATGTACGATGAAAACGACGGCAACAC
>JAZTXP010000066.1:0-20515 GCA_045636465.1 Eubacteriales bacterium | reverse complement strand
CCGATGTGGTGATCGGTGATAACGTTACTTATATTGGTATTCAGGCATTCAAGGATTGCTCCAGCCTCATTAGCGTAGCAATTCCCAATAGTGTTACTTCTATTGATGGTGCCGCGTTCTCTGGTTGCGCAAGCCTCACCGACGTGTATTATACAGGCGATGAGGAAGAGTGGGAGGCTATCAGCATAAGTTCTAACAATTCGTATCTCACAAATGCCACCCGCTATTACTACTCCGAAGAGCATCCTACCGAGGATGGCAACTTCTGGCATTGGGTTGACGGCGTTCCGACTGTTTGGGTAGTCCACACTCATACGGAAGAAATCATCCCTGCGGTTGAAGCAACTTGTACTACCACGGGCTTGACCGAAAGTAAGAAATGCTCGGATTGCGAAGAAATTCTTGTTGCACAGGAAGTTATTGATGCACTTGGACATAATTATGTTGATGGAATGTGTACTATGTGCGATTGCAAAGAGCCTACTCCTGATGAATATTTCACTTTCACTCTGCTTGAGTATGATACATACTCCATAAAGGCTAAAGATGTCAACAATATGCCAAGTGAAGTTGTCATTCCAAGCGCGTATAACGGAAAAGCAGTTACTGTTATTGGTGATAGTGCATTCTATGATTGCGATAGCCTCACAAGCATTACCATCCCCGATAGCGTTGTTTATATTGGTATGCGTGCATTTGATGAATGTGATAACCTTATATACGTAACTTTTTCAGATAGTGTTACCTTTATGGGAGACAGAGCTTTTGATTTTAAAAAAGCAAGTTCACTTGGCCAAATTTATTACAAAGGAAATGTTAAAAATTGGTTCGAAAGAGAAATATATACTGCATTTTCGTACAGTTCAAATTATGAATTGCATTTTATTGATGAGGACGGAAATGAAATTACAGAAATTATAATTCCAAATAATATTACTTCTGTTTTAGATTATGCCCTAAAAAATGCAAAAAATGTTACAAGAGTTACCATCCCAAATAGCATTACCTATATTTCTCCTTCGACGTTTGCTGGTTGCTCATCTATTGAACAATTTATCGTCGAAAGTGGCAATACCAAATATTATGTTAAAGAAAACTGTCTAATAGAGTCAGATACGGGAATACTTGTAAGAGGTAGTAAATACGGAGTAATCCCAAATGATGAAAACATAGTTGCTATGGGCAGTTATGCATTTTCGACTTACTCTTCATTTGAGAATATCATAATCCCAAATAATATTAAATCTATAGGCGAGAGGGCGTTTGCCGGTTGTTCCAACCTTATTAGCATCACAATCCCAGAGAGTATCACTTTTATTGGTGAGCGAGCGTTTCAAAATTGTACTAGCCTTGTCAGCATTACCATTCCCAGCAGTGTTACTTCGATTGAATCGTATGTGTTCTCTAATTGCAAAAGCCTTACAAAAATTATCATCCCAAACAGTGTTACTTCTATTGGTGATTCTGCGTTCAATAAGTGCTCTAGCCTTACCGATGTATATTACATTGGCTCAGAAGATGAATTTATGGCAGAATTTGAATGGAAATATGAGATTTATATAGGTAGATATAACACTGAGCTTACAAACGCAACTATTCACTATAATTACGTGCCTGAAGAATAAATCAGGTTCGTAACGATAATATCTCAAAAATTAAGAGAGGGTACCCCAGGTGGAAGTTTGGGGTACCCTTGTTGTAGACTTTGGCGAAAAATATTCGAGCGGTAGGTTTTTATGCCTACCGCCCGAGTTGGTTGTTTGGATTATATTATGTTTTGATTATTCAGGGATGTGTTATAGGGTTGATCATTTATGGGTTTATTCTGATTTTGCTTATTTGTGAGTGGGTTATGATTTGCTCTTAAGCCTATCAAAGCTCTTCACCGCAGATGCACTTCTCGGGGAGACCGAAGAGGCTTCTTATGAAGTTAAGGATCATGTTGATGATCGTTTCGATGATGCTGCCTTCGCAATGGCTGTGATCCTTATCACCGCCGGTGCCAGGGGCTTCGTCTTCCTCAACTTCGCCGCAGGCACCGCAGAATCTGTAGCCGTCCTCTTCAACCCAGTCGTGTCCTGCAGGAAGGTCGCGGGTTTCGGAATAGGTGCAGTCAGCGCAATCTCTTACCTCTGTTCCACCCTCTGTGCAGGTGGGCTTCTTAGTGGTATGCCATTCGTCCATAGTGTGTCCTGTGGCAGGGATGGTGCTACCGTTATCAAGGATTTCATCACAATCGGTGCAACGGGTCTTGCCGGTGTGGCCTTCCTGGGTGCAGGTTGCAGAAGATGCGCCGGTAATCTCGGTATTTGTGTGGCTACACTGCTCTTCCGAGCCGCCCTCGGTATACACGGTGATGCTATACGCGCGGGACTGAGCGGAAAGGCCGGTATAAGTAAGAGAATCTACAGGAGAATCAAATACGATGGTAATGATGCCGTTATTGTTAGTAGCAGTCGCATTAGTTACGTTAAGCCAACCGTCAACGTACTTCGATGCAAGGCCTTCACAGTTGATCTCGATCTTGGTCATACCGGAGTATTCTATAGTAAGGTTGGAGCCTGCGTAGAAGCGGGCGGGGTTACTGTAATCTGCGCAATCTACGTTGGAGCTTGCCTTATCGTTTGTTACCTTAATGCCGTTCTGCTCCCAGATCTGCTGAGTTTTGCTGAAGGAGGTGCGGTTTGAGGTATCGGCGAAGCTGATAGTAAGCTGAGACTCAGAGGGCTTGGTCGCGCCGCAATCAACGCAAGTGCCATTTGAATAGCTGTGCCCGGTTGCTGCGGTAGTATTTCCTGTATATGTATCGCTACAGAGAGTGCAGGTGTAGGTGGTATAACCGCCCTTTGTGCAGGTGGGTACTGTTACAACGAGGGTGTAGTTATGCTGACAAGTAGTGTCACCGCTACCACCGTTTCCACCGGAAGAGCTACCTCCGGAGGATGAGCCTCCCATATCGTAGAGACGGGCAATATAGTCGGTATCCTTAAGCTTTGAGGACTGGAGAACGCCCATTGTTACGTAAGAGCCGTAGGTTCCGATGTAGCAGGTCTCACCGCTGAGGGTGGTATAGAATGCGCTCTTGGCGGAATCCCAGGTATATACGGTCGTGGCTGTATTGCTGAAGGTAAAGTTGCGGTAAGTGCCGCTGACAACCAGGTTGATATACTGCTTCTGAGTGCCGTTCATAAAGTAGAGACGGTAGCCGCCTGTGGTGTTTTCCGCATATACGTCAACGCCCTTGGTATAATCGGTATCGGTTGCGCCATAGTAGCCGCTCATAGTACCTGTGAAGTAATACTCTGCGTTCTTATCTGTGGAGAACAAACCGAGTTTGTAAGCCTTACCTATGGTAACTTCGGTTGTATACGTAGGCTTTACAGGCTCTGCCTCTCCGCAAACAGAGCAAGTACCGTTGGTATAGCTGTGTCCCTTTGCGGAAGTAGAATTTGTTTGGTAGCTGTAACCGCAGCCGGATGTACGGCAAGTAAATACGGTATATCCCTTTGTAGTACAGGTAGCAGCAACTACAACACCTGCATCAAAATTATTATGATCACACTTACTGCTTGTTCCGCCGGAAGGAGTCTGCATATCTGCAGGAATGCTCTCTCCAAAGAGGAGGTAAGCAAATTCGGGATAGTCAACGAACACGTTACGTGTACCGGTAATAGCTTCAACCGAGTCGTTTCGTCCAAGTTCCCAGGTATCAACGGGGTCTGATTCCATCCAGTCGAGCATTACGTCAACGCTTTCCATAACGCCGCTCTTACCCCAAGCATAGCTAGTGTTTCCCCAACGAACATAAACGTAGAGGAAGATGCGGGCAACGTCGCCGCGAAGATCGTACTTACCGCCGGATTCGCTGTTGGGATGATAATATCCGCTGCTCTCTCCGTAAGCAGTATTTCCGCGGGAGGAATTTTCGCTGGTGGAGGTGGGACGAAGCATCATAATATCGTTTTCGTCGTTGCCGCCAAGTCCCTTGCTGTTAGGCCAGGTATGCTCGCGGTTCCAGTTACCTTCGCCCCAAGCAGGTCCTATCAGAGTTCCTGAATAGAAGGAAGAAATCTTACCACCGCCATTCTGACAATCGGTGTATTTATAGAGGTCTCTTGTTTCACCATAGCTTGTCTGATGGCTATGCTCACTCTTCATAAAGTTCTGAAGAGCCTTATAAAGCGCACTGTTAGGCGCAGTTGAGGTGCTTGTGCCACCGGAAAGCAGGGAAAGAGAGTCATAGGTGTTTGTTCCTGTGTAGAAATCCTCCGCGTTGGGAGAAAGGAATGTTGCAACCTCTCCACGCGTGCCCCAGTTGTATATGTACTTACCACTATACACATAATCAACGGTAGACGAGGAGGCAGCGGCGGCATCAATATTGAAGGTGGGTAATAAAGCTACGCAAATTACTACTACCAAAAGAAATGCCAAGCTACGTTTTGTCATCTTGTTCATTGAATTGTTCTCCTTATTTTTTGTGTTTGTTCATACAACTGGAGATTATACCATATTTTTAGAAAAAAAGCAACACAAAATCGAAAATATTTGCCGGTTATGTAAAATAATGTCGCATATAACAAAAATATCCGACACTCCACAGTGAATTTCTCCAAAATGATGTGTCTGACTTTTTTGTGATTATAGAATTTTTAGAGTTGAAGTATTAAATCAAATGAATCTACTGATAAACCTTGTATTTCTTCGTTTTTGAATAATAAGATAAGGCAGAACTTTACCATTCCTTAATTTTATGGTATAGCAACAGCGATATCAACTTTACAAATTAAGTTATCAATGCCCGTTTTTGATCCTTAAATCAACCTTTGCTTGAATAGCTTTCTATCTGATATATGCTCCTTTGCATTCGGTGTAACCGCATTCGATAAGCAGCGCTACCAATGCATCGTATGCAGCCACGAAGGCTTCCTCATTGGTTCGGTATGTAAATCTATGCTTCATATCGGTATTATCTATACTGCCAAAGCCGTCAAATATGCGAAGGTGCGGCTCCAGCGTCAGCACGGTATCTCGGTCGATCTTTTGAATCAGCTCGCGAAGTCTTCCCTCGCCGTAGCCGCTGGGAACCAGTTGCTCCGAAGAGTCAACATCCTTGATATGGAAGTAGTCGGTAAAGGAATAAAGCTTATCTATGGCTTCGCCGCAATCCTGCTTGCACTGAACAAAATTAGCAGGATCGTAAACAAAATTAAGCCCCGATACCTTATCACGAATCTCGAGGACTCTTTCAATGGTATCTCCGTATATCTCTTTTTCATTTTCATGGCAAAGAACAACGTCATACATAGCTGCCACATCAACCATTTTGCGCAATCGCTCCATCACAAGCTCGCCTTTGCCATACGCGTTGTAAAAGCTGAACATTCTCACTCTTCTTGTTCCAAAAATATTGGCAAGAGCGCAGATATGATGCACTTTTTTGAGATATTCTTCGAAGTCCTCTTCAATATCTACCTTTCCTACGGGCGAGCCTATGCTCCATACCGAAATGCCGTTAGCATCAAGCTTTTTTCTGTATTCAATTGCAAGGTCCTCGTCAATATCGGCGATGTTTTTGCCATTGACGGTTCTTATCTCCATTAGTGATATATTGCATTTCGCAAGACCCTCTATCTGCTTATCAAGGTCGCTATTGTATTCATCTGAAAACGCGCATAATCTGATCATAAATTATCTCCTTTTTGGATATAATGCCTTTTTTACTGTAACTTAATATTCTGGGTTATTAATAGGTATTATCGGTATTAAGAACTGCCTCAACAACATTTTTCTTTTTTCCGGAAGCGGCAATCCTTTCGTTCAGAAGCTCCAAGTATTCGTCATCGTCAAATGGAAGCTCTATTGCCGTCCCCTTCCACGCAGATAGGAGCATCGCATTCATAAGTATCACGCCGTTTATTCCCTCTTTGCCGTCTACAAAGAGCTTTTCTTTTCCAAGAATAGCATTTGTAAAATTACGGCAAATACCGGAGTGCTGAGGATTTTCTCCATCAAGCTGAACATCAATTACTTCAAATTTCGGACTTCCAAATCCACCTTTCCACTCTAGGTTGAACTGGCGCTCATCAATCTCATTTTTGTAATATATAAGCTTATTATTTTCGGCAACAAGCTTTCCGCCTGTACCAAGAACCTCAAATCTGTTTGTTCCGGGCGTGTCGGCGGTAGACGTAATAAATACGCCCGTAGCTCCGTTTTCATATTCCATATAGGCGGTAACGTCATCCTCGACCTCAATATCGTGCCACTTTCCAAAATGAGCAAAGGCGTGAATCTTCTTTGGCATCATTCCGGTCACCCACGAAAGAAGATCAAGCTGATGAGGTGACTGATTGAAAAGTACGCCTCCTCCCTCGCCTGCCCAGGTAGCGCGCCAATCGCCGGAATCATAATAATTCTGCGAGCGATACCAATCAGTAATGATCCAGTTCAAGCGCTTGATAGTACCTATTGCACCATTTTGTATCATCTCACGCATTTTGCGATAGATGCAATTCGTTCTCTGATTGAACATCATTGTAAACAGTGCATCAGATTTTTTCGCCACCTCTGTCATTTCCTTAACCTGCTTTGTATAAACCCCTGCAGGTTTTTCGCAAATCACGTGTATTCCTCGTTTTAGAGCTCTGATTGAAAGCTCCGGATGCTGGTAATGGGGCGTTGCGATTATGACAGCGTCAACATTTCCTCTATCAATCAGATCCGACCCCTCCGAGAAGGTTTCAAAATCTGTATCGGGATATTTCGCTACAATAGTCTCAATTTTAGCAGATTTTCTGTCTGCAATAGCCGTGACCGTGGCGTTTGGAATATTATTTTCCTTTAATAGATTATTGACATGGGTTGTTCCAATATTTCCAAGACCGATAATTCCGTATTTTACAGTTCTCATTTTTACCCCTCTCAAACGTGGTACTATGCAACAAGTCTCGTGATTGATCATTTTTCATCACTTTTGAGCATGGCACACTTATATGTGTTTTTTATTATATCATAAATTTAAGATATTTGCAATAACTAATTTCGAATGGTTAATTACAGTATAAAACAGATACATGATATGTGTAGATCATTCATGAAAATGAAAAACAATTATTAGCCTTTATTTCCTGATTTTTCATTGTAAAAATCCTTTCTGAATTCGTATTGAAATGCATATAATGAAATCCTGATTTCCAGAATGAAATACAAACGAGTTTGGATGAAATCTTCAGCCCATGGCTTCAGAGAAAAGCAGATCCGCCCTCTTAACCCCGCGACAGCGGGATTTCATCGCGTATCGATTTCATCCACCTCGGGTGGATTTATTCCGACAAAAGGCGGATTTAATTGAAAAAACGACAAGCCGAAACCTGTCGTTTTTTCTGGCGGAGGATCAGAGATTTGAACTCTGGCGGCACTTTCATGCCCTACAAGATTTCGAGTCATGCCTCTTCGACCACTTGAGTAATCCTCCGTATTAAGTAAGGCTTGACTGTATCCAATCAAGCCTTATGATTATAACATATTTTTATCGAAAAATCAATAGTATTTTGTAATTTAGTAAAATAATTTATAAAACTTTTTCGCCGCCTTAGAATTAAGTGATTTTTGTTTTATGTTTTGTTGTCACTAATTAATTATTGATTTTTATACTTATCCGATTCGATATAGTAGGTTGCTTCGCTATCCGCAGTGGAAAGGGCGAAGGCAAGGGGAAACATCTCAAAGGCTGCAGAAACGTTTCTCGGATCTTCTGTAGATGAATATCCCATATGGTATCGGATGGCAAATGCTTCCTCGCGAGTAAGCTTCATAAATCCGGAAATTATATAAACGCTTTTCTCGCCGTGTCCGTAAGGAAGCTTATCGTCATATTCAAAGGTATCTATTCTCTGCCACATTCCACGCTCGTCTTTTACATTACGGAAGCCTTTTTTGTAGACGCCTATTTTGCAAAGGTCGTGAAGCAGGGCTACGATAGCAATGCTCTCATCGGTATATTCAAAGCCGAACGTAGACTTAATTCGGGGAGATTCAAGATAGGAAACAAGGCATTCATAAACGTTGATTGAATGCTCGCAAAGACCGCCCTCGTATGAGGAATGAAATCTTGCGCTGGCGGGCGCGGTAAAGAAATCGCACTGAGGCGAGGTCAGATATTCAAGAAGCTTATCTGCGCCTTCTCTCTTGATGCACCTGTTATAAATCTCAATAAACTTTTCTCTGGAAGTCATACTGTTCTCTCCTTGCAAAATTTATTTTTATATATTTTAGCATATTTTTTTATTTTCGTCAATAGAAAGAAACGCCTTTTTCGCAAAAACACGAAAAAGGCGTTATATTTTTTAGTCAAGTTCTTTGAGTCCTGTATAAAGCTCGTAATAACGTCCCTTCATAGCAAGAAGATCATCGTGGTCTCCTCTTTCAATAATTTCACCCTTTTCAAGCACCATTATTGCATTGGAGTTTCTTACTGTTGAAAGTCTATGGGCTATAACGAAGGTGGTTCTATCCTTCATAAGTCTATCCATACCGCGCTCGATGTGACGCTCGGTTCTGGTATCGACAGAGGACGTAGCCTCATCAAGGATAAGTATAGGAGCCTTGGACAATGCGGCACGGGCTATGTTAAGAAGCTGGCGCTGTCCCTGGGAAAGGTTTGCTCCGTCACCTGTGAGGACGGTATCGTATCCATTCTCAAGACGCATAATGAAGCTATGGGCGCTGGCGGTTTTTGCCGCAGCGATAACCTCCTCGTCTGTAGCGTCAAGACGGCCGTAACGGATGTTTTCCATTACAGTTCCCGTGAAGAGATGAGTATCCTGGAGAACCATTGCGATATTTTTACGCAGATACTCTCTGTCGAAGGATTTTATGGGCTTGCCGTCGATGGTGATCTCGCCCTCACTTATATCGTAGAAACGGTTTATAAGGTTGGTAATGGTGGTCTTTCCTGCTCCGGTCGATCCTACAAAGGCGATCTTCTGACCCGGCTTTGCATAAAGAGAAATATTCTTCAGTACGATTTTTTCGGGATCGTAACCAAAGGTTACGTTATCAAATATTACGTGACCCTTGATCTCGTCGGTGATTGCATTCTCGGGATTGGGCTCTTCGGGATCGGCATCCATAACGTTGAATACGCGCTCTGCGCCCGCAAGGGCTGCAAAAATAGTCGCGATCTGCATAGAAAGCTGGTTGATGGGCATTGAAAACTGCTTCGAATAACCTGCAAATACAGTCAGACCACCGGGAGAAAGCTTGCCGAGAACCATAAGCACGCCGCCAATACCAACGGTGATACTGTAGCTTATCTGGCTCGTATTACCCATTATAGGTCCCATAATACCGCCCCAGAACTGCGCGTTGACCTGCTTATTGCGAAGATCCTCGTTTAGCATACCAAATTCCTCAATAATGGTATCCTCGTGATTGAACACCTTAACAACCTTCTGACCGGTAATATGCTCCTCGATGTATCCGTTAACAGCGCCGAGAGCCGCCTGCTGACCCGAATAATATTTAGACGATTTCTTACCGATTGCGCCGCCACCAAGCATAAAGATGGGAATGAATACAACGGTAACGAGAGTAAGCCAGATATTCGTAGAAACCATAAAGGTGAAGGTACCGATAAGACTCACTACTCCGCCTACGATAGATGTAAGGGAGTTATTAAGCATCATATCGATGTTATCAATATCGTTGGTAAAACGGCTCATAATCTCGCCTGTGGGATTCTGATCAAAGTATCTTACGGGAAGCTTCTGAAGCTTCGTAAAGAGATCGTTTCTGATCTTCTGCACCGAGCCCTGTGATACCGACATCATAAGGCGGGCCTGTATGTAAGAGCAGGCAGCCGAGCAAAGATATACGGTGGCAAGAATCAATAGGGCGCAAAAGACATATACGGTTACGTCAATCCAATTTGAATTTCCTAAGATGTTTTTAATAAACGAAGATGCAATGAATTTTTCTATTAACGCATCTGCAGCCTTCTCCATCGCGCTCATCGTAATAACCTTATCGGGAGTAACGTATCTTGATATTCTGGTTACAATAGGGGCGATCATATATCCGCCGATAAGTGAGAAGGTAGTGGTGCAAAGCATACACAAAAGCACCGCAACGAGTCTATATTTATATTCGCCAACATAGGACAAAAGTCTTAAGACGGTTTTCTTTAAGTCCTTGGGCTTGCCCTTCATACCCATACCGCGGCCACGAGGTCCGCCAAATCCGGGACCTCTTCGGGGAGCGTCCTTGGAGCTGCTGTTATATTGCTTCTGAAGCTGTTCAAGCGTTCTCATTGCGCACCTCCTTTACCTCGTTGGTATTATCCTTTTTGTCATTTTGTGAATAATAAATTTCCTGATATTCGGTGTTATTTTCAAGCAGTTCCTCGTGACTACCTATTCCTGTTATTGCTCCCTCATCCATAACCACTATCATATCAGCATCCTTAACAGAGCTGATCCTCTGAGCGATAATGATCTTTGTAGTATCGGGAAGATCGTTCATCAAGGCCTCTCTGATCTGCTTTTCCGTAGCTGTATCAACGGCGCTTGTAGAGTCGTCGAGGATAAGTATCTTGGGCTTTTTCAGTAATGCTCTGGCTATACAGAGTCTCTGCTTCTGACCGCCCGAAACATTGCTTCCACCTTTGTCAAGAAGAGTGTCGTAACCATTTGCGAAAGTGGTTACAAATTTATCAGCCTGCGCGTGCTTCGAATAAAGCACTACCTCATCCATCTCCGCGTTTTCGTTACCCCACTTGATATTATCAAGTATAGAGCCCGAGAAGAGGAGATTCTTTTGAAGAACAACGCCTACGCCGTCGCGGAGATTCTTAATAGAATAATCCTTAACGTTTACCCCATCAACAAGAACCTCGCCCTCGTCTACGTCATAAAGTCTCGGTATCATAGATATAAGCGTGGTTTTTCCGCATCCCGTTGATCCTATAATTCCCACGGTTGCGCCTGCAGGGATTGAAAGATTTATGTTATCAAGAACCCACTCGCTGTTATCCTTATAATATCTGTAGAATACGTTCTTGAATTCCACGCTTCCCTCGGTTACGACTCTTTCCTTTTCCTGTGCATTGTCATCGGTGAGATCAACTTCCTCATCGAGGATCTCACATATACGCTTTGCAGATGCCTTTGCACGTGCGGCAGTCATAAGAAGCATCGTTATCATCATAAGCGACGAAAGTATCTGTGTTACGTACATTACGAAGGCGGAAAGATCTCCTACGGGCATATCGCCATCAAGAATAAGCTTGTGGCTGACCCATACAACGGCAATGATAGTACCGTACATAAAGAAAGTCATAAGAGGAGATATAGAAATTACGTTTTTGAACGCCTTCATACCTGCTTCGCGGAGATTCGAGTTAGCCTCTTTGAATTTAGTTACCTCCACGTCCTCTCTAACGAAGGATTTCACAACTCTGACGTTGGTTACGTTTTCCTGAACTGTTGAATTAAGAGCATCAACCTTGGATTGCATATTTTGGAATAATGGGAATCCCCTTACTATTACGAAACCGATAGTTATGATCATCAAAGGCATAGTAACGGCAAATACAACAGAAAGGGACGGCTTGATGGAAATAGCCATTATAAGACCGCCGATCATCATACCCGGGGATCTTAAGGCCAAACGCAGGAGCATGTTACAGAAGCCCTGAAGCTGATTAACGTCGTTTGTCGTTCTGGTTACTATAGAGCCTGTAGAAAACTTATCGATATTTGCAAAGGAGAATTTTTGCACCTTGGCAAATATATCTTTTCTTAAGTCCGCAGCAAAGTTTACCGAGGCTTTTGCTCCAAAGTATGAGCCGCCTACGCCTCCCGCCATCATAAGCAGAGCAATAAGTATCATTAAACCGCCAATACCAAGGCTGCTCCCCACCGTAAGCTCACCGTATTTAGCAGGATCCTCCGCTTTATTAATTAAAATTGAAAGAAGCCTTGGCATCCATACCTCGCCAAGAACCTCAATTATCATACATATAGGCCCTAAGATAAATGCGGGTAAATAGGGCTTTATGTACTTAAACCATCTTTTCATTCGGTTCCCTCCGTATATTTTTTCTCATTTGATTTTATATTTCTTTTCAGTTTTTCCAGGCATTGAATATACATATCAAGCTCTTCGTCAGAAAAACCGTCGAATACAGATCGCTCGGTAGAATCAAATATTTCTTTGGATAGGCGCACTACCTCGCTTCCCTTTTCGGTGATCCCAATCTCGTTGAATCTATTATCACGGCCAAGGCTTTTATCTATATAGCCGTCAGCTTGCAGCTTTTTCAAAGCACCTGTTACAGCAGCGGGAGTGATTTGCAGATGATCTGCAAGTTCCTTTTGCGATTTCAACTTGTTATGGCAAGCCAAATGCATTAGTATTCTATGCTGCGTTCCGTAAAGACCTGTAGTCTTAAGACGAGACTCAAATAAAGCCTTCTGCAAGTGCCTTGTATGCATTGTCAGCTCTATTGCTTTTTCAAGCTTTTCCTCGTTCATATATAGCTCCTCTCAATAAAATTTAGCACTTAATAATTAAACACTTAACTATTATACACCAATTATAAAAAAAGTCAAGTATTTTTATACACTTTTAACAAAAAATACATATATTATTTTTAGATATTGCCTTTTTCGAATTTTAGTGGTAAAATATATGTATATTACTAACGAGGAATAATTATGACCAACACTACTATTTGTTACATAGAGAAAGACGGAGCTTATCTTATGCTCCACAGAGTAAAAAAGAAAAATGACATAAATCATGATAAATGGATAGGTATAGGCGGAAAGTTTGAGTATGGCGAATCCCCATACGAATGTATCAGGCGCGAGGTTATGGAGGAGATCGGAGTAAGAGTTCCAAATCTTAAATACCGCGGACTTGTAACATTTGTTGCTGATTTCTGTTCTCCTGAATATATGCACGTATTTACCGCTGACGGATACGAAGGCTCATTGAAGGAAGATTGTGACGAGGGAAACCTTGAATGGGTGAAAAAAGAAAAAATCAAGGATCTTCCCATCTGGGAGGGAGATAAAATATTTTTAGAGCTTTTCGATAAAGAGGACAGGTTCTTCTCCCTGAAGCTTGTTTATCGGGGAGATGATCTTGTTGACCACACTATCGAGATCAGCTAGGAGGAAAAATGAGAGGTTTTTCACCGCTTGAATATTCAAGAATATTGCTGAGCGACACCATTCCCGAATTTTCATATAAACCGGGTGATGATATCGCGTTATTTCAAAGCGAAGGAAAAGACGCGCTGAAGAGGCTTTTGGGCATTTCCCTTATTGAAAGTAAATACGAGTACCAAGATCCAAAAATCGAGTATGATAGATATGCTGTTGACTTATGCTCTAGGGAGATTTCATTCACCGTCCAAAGCGAGCATGGCATTTTTGTTCCCTGTCATCTATTCATTCCCGACGGTAAAAAACGACCTTCGCTCATCGTAGCATTACACGGTCATTCCACAGGAGTACATACTTGCCTCGGAAGGATTAAGTATCCCCTAGATGAATCTACTATCGCCGATCAAAACTGCGATTTTGCAAAACAGGCGATAAAAAACGGATATGCCGTTCTTACTCTCGAGCATCGAGGTTTTGGAGAGCGAGGCGGAGATGAAAATGGCGCAAAATGCTCTGAGTTAGCATTCCTGGCTATAATGATGGGTAGAACGTTGCTTGGAGAACGGATATGGGATGCAAAGGTTTCGATTGATGCTGTTATAAATAGCTTTGGCAACCTGGTTGACACAGAAAATATAACGGTTTTAGGTTATTCCGGCGGCGGCACTGTGGGAACATATTTCTCTGCAATCGATGAACGGATTAAAGCATCCGTTATAGTATCGGCGATCTCTACCTTTAAGGCTTCTATTGGAGCTATGCCACATTGCGCCTGCAATTATGTGCCCTCTATAGCAAAGTATTTTGATATGGGAAACATTTGTCAGTTGATAGCTCCCAGACACCTGGTGGTAATATCCGGAAAAGATGACCCCATCTTCCCTATCTCCGGTGCTGAGGAATGTGTTAATGCAGCAAATTCAGCTTTTACCGCCTTTGATGCCAAAGATATGCTGACACACATATCTGCAAACGGCGGACATAAATTCTATCCCGCCGAAGCATGGGATGCTATTGAAAAAATGATGTGAATCACATAAAAGTTGCCTTATCTAACGCAAGGTCATTTTTCCGAATAATGACTTTGAATTAAATAAGGCAACTTTTTTATATAAAATTTACTTAGATGCTCATTGATGTTTTGATATTTATTCATATTTCATCTGGATCATCATTTTTGATGTTTTGCTTCAAAAGACGTCTTCTTTTCTTATAATCAGGAAATACAGATGCAACAATTGCCCAAAATCTCTCTGAATGGTTCATTTCTAAAAGATGCGCAAGCTCATGGACAACTACGTAATCTATAGCCGCCTCGGGATACTTCATAAGCCTGAAGGAATAGGATATATTCCTCTCCGAGCTGCAAGAGCCAAACCTTGTTTTCGCTCCGGTTATGGTTATTCTGCCATATTTTAATCCCATTTTTTCGGCATAATAACGAGTTTTTACAGGTAGAATAGCACGGGCAGCTTTACGAAGAAGCTTTTCCTCATCCTTGCTGATGCCCTCAGCTTCAGCTCTTGCTCTCGTTTTAGCAATTCCCTTTTCTATCCACTCTTTGTGACCTTCAACAAGCTCTTTGATTTTCTCATCTCTCGTGCCTATAGGAGCTCTAACAATAAGCTGCCCTGCCTTGATAACAAGAGATAAAGTTTTTCGCTTAGAATATACAACCTCGTAATCCATATTTGCCGCCTTTTATCTTTTTACTATATTCTAACACAAAAAGAAGAATTTGTAAACCCTTATTCACTTTTTTCTTTCGGAATCGCTAATCTGTTGAACTGACGTTTTTTATTTGATATGCCAACGTATTCTCCTTTTTGTAGCTCGCCGTAAAAATACGGAATATCATCCATGGGGACAAGGTGCTTTGGACTTATGTCTCTGTAAATATACTCTGCATCGGTCACATAAATTTCTTTTGGGAAGCTTCTCGATGTATTTTTGACAAGCGAGACCCTTGCATATTCTTTGCTTTCATCGGAATTTATGACAATACCTTTATTATCTGTATCATAATTCACTATGATATGAGTATCACATTTTTCCTCAAATGACGTATCGCCCGGAAGAAAATATCCATATTCCATTCTGCATCCTCTCGGATCGTATAAGCAATTATGCGAATATTGTTTTCCCGAATCCATACAGTATGGAGCATACACCAAACCATCAGTTTCAAAGCGCTTGCTACTATCAAATGAACATTCCTCTTGGATTTCAGTCATTATCCTATCCCATATTTCAAGGTGGCCGGGCTTTATCTGACCGATACTCCTGCCATCATTGTAGCCGCACCATATTCCCGCCACCAGACTGGGGGTGTAGCCTATAAATATCTTATCTTTATTGTTACCGGACGTTCCGGTCTTTCCTGCTACCGCTCCTCTGCTATCCAGGGTTATAGATCTTGCCGTCCCGCTTTTTACTACCTCGGAAAGAAGTTGATTCATTATTTTTCCCGTATCCTCGGAAAAAACACGTTTTGCAAAAACGTCATTTTTCAGTATCATCTCTCCACTTTGGTCGGTTACGTACAAGTAGCTTCTTGATTTCATCTTATTACCGTATCCCGGGAAAGCCGTATATGCCTCAGTTAAAGTGCGAAGAGATACTCCGCGGGTAAGCTGCCCCAGCGCCATAGGGGCCAAGGCTTTATCAGTAACTACCCTACCATCATCTGTAACATTTTTTTCTATAAGAGTATCAAATTCATAATCGTTACTTAATGTTTTATATACATTCTCAACTCCGCGCATTTGGCAAAGTCTTATGGCTATTGTATTTTTTGAATAACGTAAAGCATCCTTCACCGTTATCAGACCGTCATATCTATCGGGGGAATTGTGCGGATATTCGCTATATGAGCCATTAGCTTCTGTGAATTCAACGGGAACATCGTCAAACACCGTTGCCCAATTAATTTTACCGCTATCGATCAGGGGGGCATATAAGGCTATAGGCTTCAGGGCAGATGCCGGAGTTATGGGAGTGGTAGCTCGGTTCAGTATCCGATTCCCCTGCTTTTCACCTGCTCCGCCTATGATACCCAGGATATTTCCGCTTTTTGCATCAATAACTACCATAGAATAATTTAGCCCATCCTCAAGCTTCGCCGATAAATAATCTGTATCGGAAAACGCTTTTTCTATTATCCCCTGCACTCTCATATCCACTGTAGTATATACAGAACATCCCTCCGAAAGGATGAGTATCCTTGCCATCGATTCGGAAATTTTCATCTTTTCGGCATAATCTCGCACTACATCCGATATGACTGTTTCCATAAACCAGGAATCAATGCCGTTGTTCTTTTTTGTATTTATACCCAAGGGAAGTTCTGAATAGCTTACAAATTCATCATTTGTAATCACACCTTCGGAATGCATGACCGATAAAACACGGTTTCGTTTTCGCATGCAACGATCGGCGTTTGAATAGGGATCGTATGCCGTAGGAGCATTTGTAATTCCGATCAAGGTTGCGGCTTCGGCGGGGCTCAAATCAGCGGGAGATTTGCCAAAGTAATACTCGCTTGCCGCGCCTACACCAAAAAGGCCGTTTCCCATAGGTATAACGTTTAAGTATACCTCCATAATTTCGGATTTTGTATGGTTTTTCTCAATACTGTATGCGCGAAGAATTTCGGTAATCTTTCTTCTTACAGATACTTCGTTATCACCGCTGATATTTTTAATCAGCTGCTGTGTTATAGTAGATGCACCAAAGGTATCTTTATCACCGCTGATATACCTTGCTGCTGCTAATGCAGTTCTTTTTATATCAACACCCGAATGACTGTAAAAGCTCCTATCCTCGACTGCTATAAATCCGTCTATCACATATTCGGAGATCTCGTCTAACTTGTAATAGATTTTTTTTGAAGCTCCCTGCACATCTATTTTGACAGGAATATATTCAGCCGAGCCGGGGGCACTGTTTGCATAAAAAACAGTAGAAGATTTACCGACTTCTCTTTCAAAGAGAGTTTCATCATACTCTGCGTTTACGTTTTCTTTATAATACACCGCAATAAAAGCTATAGATACTGCTGCAAAAAGTGCAAAGACAACCACCAAGCCGGCTATAATAATAACAAATTTATTTTTTTTCATATAAACTCCAAAATAAAAAACCTTTAAGGCTCACCGTTATGATATCCTCAAAGGTTGTTTTTATTTTTGTAAGTTTTAGCGGTTTTGCTGATTTTTAGTAAAAAACACGATTAAGATATAATCCTTCGGCAGGGGCAGTCATGCCTGCATTTTTTCTGTCGCGGGAATTAATGATACCTCGAATATCGTCGGGATCAAATCTGCCAAATGCAACCTCTGTTAAGGTTCCCACGATTATTCTTACCATATTATATAAAAATCCGTCGGCTCTGATTTTTATTTCGATAAGATCTCCGCTTTTTTCCACGGTAAGAGATGTGACGTTTCTTACTGTATCCACTACGTCTGATCCTTCTGCCATAAATGCTGAAAAATCCATTTTACCTAAAAAATACTTCGCCGCTAAATTCATTCTCTGAAGCTTCTCTTCGTTTATCTCGCGAGGCAAAAACCATGCTCTGCCATATTCAAAGGGATCATAAACCTTTTGATTCATTATTCGGTAAAGATACTCCTTTTCCTTGACGTCATATCGAGGATGAAATTCGTCATCGCACTCTTTTGCCCAAAAAAGCGATAAATCATTGGGCAGAAATCGCGCAATTGCCACGGGCAATTTGTCTGCCGGAACCGTTGCGCCGGGAGCATCTATAACTAAGCAAAACTCATTTGCATGGACTCCTGCATCGGTGCGACTGCATCCGGTAACACTTGCTGCGCAGCCCAGTGCCTCTCTCAGCGCTTCACACAAGGTTCCTTGGACTGTGCGCTCTGTGGGCTGAACCTGGAAGCCATGAAAATTCGTTCCAAGATATTTAATTTTTGCAAAGTATCTCATGACTTCTCCTTTTATATTATCGTACTTTTATTATAGTGCTTCAATATTATTGCAGTTTGATCAGCCGGTAATACGATAAAAGATCACATTGTATATAACGCTGTCGATCTGATAATTGTAAGGTAAGATGGACAAAAGAATTATACCTACAAGAAGAATTACAGAGCATGAAAGCCATAGGTAATCTCTTCTTTTAAACTCAAGCTTTACAAGCTTTGTTCTGTTACTGTCGCCTCTGTAGCAGCGGCACTCCATAGCGGTGGCAAGCTCCTCAGCGCGCTTGAACGAAGAAGCGAAAAGCGGGATCAGTATAGGAATCAGTGCCTTTGCTCTCTGTATAAGGCTGCCGTTTGAGAAATCTGCACCTCTGGATTTTTGCGCGTTCATTATTTTTTCCGTTTCTTCTACCAATGTGGGAATGAAGCGCAAAGCAATTGACATCATCATTGCAAAGGCATGAACGGGAACGTTTATTTTCTTCAAGGGCGAAAGTAAGGACTCTATACCGTCGGTAAGCGATATGGGAGTGGTAGTATAGGTGAGCAGAATGCTCGTTCCTATAATTACAATAACTACGCGATATGCCATAAAGAAGGCTTTTACTATGCCCTCGGTATAAATTCTTGCAAATCCAAGATTGAGTAACGGTTCGCCGTCTCCTACCGTCATAAATATATTGATAGACGCAGTAATGAGCAGAATTATCAAAATGGGCTTGATGCTCTTCCATAAGATCTTAAAGGAAATTCCGCTCATCGCAATGAGCGCCAGCGTTATGGCAGTTAAGATCAAAAATCCAAGAGGATTGTTAGCGATAAAAACACCGGTGATGTATAAAACCGTAAGTATTAATTTGGTTCTTGGATCAAGGGAGTGTATAGGTGACTTACCGGGAAAATATTGACCTAAGGTAATATCAGAAATCATATTATTCAACACTCCTTCCGATATATTCAATTATTGCTTTGTAAACTCCGTCAACTGTATAAAGCTCGCCCGACAATGCGATGCCCTGTTTTTTCAGCTCCGAGGCGATGCGGGATATCATAGGAATATCCAAGCCAACGCTGAGGAGATCGTCTGCCATGGAGAAGATCTCGGATACAGTTCCATCGCGATATATTTTTCCGTCATTCATAACCACAACGTTATCGCAATAATATGCCATATCCTCCATAGAATGGCTGACAAGGATCAGGGTTGTGCCCGATTCCTTTACGTATTCCTTGAGCCCGCTGAGTATTTCACGTCTGCCCTTAGGATCGAGACCTGCGGCAGGCTCATCGAGAACCAATACCTCGGGATTCATTGCGATAATTCCCGCGATTGCTACTCTGCGCTTTTGTCCTCCCGAAAGCTCAAAGGGAGATTTGTCAAGAATATCAGCATTGAGGCCTACGAATTTTGCCGCAAGAGCAACTCTCTTCTCTACTTCCTCGGGAGATAAGCCCTGGTTTTTAGGGCCAAATCCGATATCGGCTCTTACAGTTTCATCAAAAAGCTGATATTCGGGATACTGCATTACCAGGCCGACACGGAATCTTATTTTTGCGATTTCTTTGGGATTTTCCCATATATCACGGCCGTCAAGATATATCTTTCCTTCTGTAGGCTTGCTGAGTCCGTTAAGCAAGTTCACGAGGGTGGATTTTCCCGAGCCGGTGTGACCGATCAATCCCGTGATTTTTCCTTTTTCAAATGAGATACTTACGTTGTCAAGGGCGAGTTTTTCAAAGGGAGTGCCCTTACTATAAACGTATGAAACATTTGACAATCTTAAAATTTCACTCATATTTTATCTTCTTTTACTTACTCAAAAATTTAGCGAGGGTTTCTACACACTCTTTTTCGGTGAGGCTCGCGCCGTCTATCTTGCAACCTGCGGCGCGAAGCTTTGTAACAAGCTCGTTGCCCTGGGGAACCTCGAGGCCCATAGAATGGAGCAGATCGACTTTGCTGAAAACCTCTGTGGGAGTTCCATCTAACACAAGCTTGCCGTCATTGATAACAATAACGCGGTCGGCTCTTGCCGCCTCCTCCATATAGTGGGTTATGTTAAGTATAGTTATCTTTTCTTCGCGATTAAGCTTTTCCATAACGTCAACGACCTCGCGGCGTCCTCTTGGATCCAGCATCGCGGTGGATTCATCAAAGATAATAACGTCGGGCTTCATAGCGATTATTCCCGCGATTGCTACACGCTGCTTTTGTCCGCCCGAAAGCTTGTGGGGAGCGTGTAAGGAATACTCGGTCATTCCTACCATCTGAAGCGCTTCATCAACACGGCGACGAATTTCCTCTCTCGGCAATCCAAGATTCTCCGGACCAAATGCAACATCCTCTTCTACTATGGTTGCTACAATCTGGTTGTCGGGATTCTG
>JAZTXP010000065.1:0-11328 GCA_045636465.1 Eubacteriales bacterium | reverse complement strand
TATCGAGATTGACAATGGATTTTTTAAGATTACTTGTCAAGTTGGATAATGGAATTTTTGAGATAGAATCGTTGAGTGGAGTCCGCCAGCTTCTCGCTGCGGCTCGGTCACCTCACGGCTCTGGAACACTTAGTTCCATTCACTACCGTTCGGCCGCTTCGCTACCCGTCTACCTATCATAGTAAAGACGATTAGAGCAAAAAAATAAGGACTAGAATTGACCTAGTCCTTACTATGGTGCGGGAGATGTCGCGAGAAAAGAAAATGCGGATGAGCATTTTCCGAGCGAAGTCTGAAGGCTGTGCCTGAAGACTGTCCCGTCTCTCCCCCGGGTAAGGGCAAATAAAACAAAAAAATAAGAGCTAGGAATTAACCTAGCCCTTACCCTGGTGCACTAGCGAGGATAATGTACGAACCCGACTTGTATCATATCAAGACAAGTATATGGGGTGCACATTCGGGAGATTTTTAAGCGCCGTCGTTAGATTGTTCAAGTTGTTGGATACGGTCTTGAACGAACCGTTTTTCTTGAGCTTTTGGAGTGTCTCTGCGAGAGCGTCTAAACCCTTAGAGGCGTTCGTAGAATTACTCTCTATTTCTATTTGAATAGAATCAATGGTTACTTCTCTCACAATGAATCACCTCGCTTTCGGGAGGTGAAAGAAAAGAGCGTCCACCTTTTCGGTAGACGCTCTTGGCGTTCTAAATATTAACTTATTATTTGTGCTCGGTTTTAATATCCTTGCTGCTTATAAGCTCACCGTTCAAATACTCGCGTTCCTGCACATCATCGTTGGCATAATAAAATGTACCTTTACCGTGTCGTTTACCGTCACACCATTCGCCATCATATATATCGCCATCTGCACAATATAAAGTGCCTTTGCCATGCCTTTTACCATCAAGGAAATCGCCTTCATATCTATCGCCATCTGCCAAATAAAACGTGCCTTTGCCGTTAAATTTGTCGTCACGGAAATCGCCTTCGTATTTGTCACCACTAACAAAATAAAGTGTGCCTTGGCCACTGAATAAGCCATCAAGGAAATCGCCTTCGTACCTGTGGCCGTTAGCGGAATAATATGTGCCTTTGCCGCTACACTTGCCGTCACGATATTCGCCTTCGTATCTGTTACCATTGGTAAAATAGGAGATACCTTTTCCATGTCTCAGGCCGTCGCGCATTTCGCCTTCGTATCTGTCGCCATTAGCCTTATAAAAAGTACCTTTGCCGTTTGGGATACCGTCACACCATTCACCGTCGTATTTATCACCATTAGGATAATAAAGCAGGCTTTTAGTTATTGCATTACCGTCACGCCATTCGACTTCGTACCAGCAACCATTAAGGAAATAGTACGTACCTTTACCGTGTCGTTTACCGTCACGACATTCGCCTTCGTATCTATTGCCATTAGCGAAATAATATGTGCCTTTGCCGTTAAATTTGCCGTCACGGAAATCGCCTACATATCTGTCGCCATCGTAATAAAGTGTGCCTTTGCCGTTATATTTGCCGTCACGGAAATCGCCTACATATTTATCACCATTAGGATAATAAAGTGTGCCTTTGCCGTTTGGTTTACTAAGAACATCGCCTTCGTACTTAGAGCCATCAGCGTAATAATATGTGCCTTTTCCGTTTGGTCCACCGTCAAGAAAATCGCCTTTGTATCCACATCTACCATTAGCGAGATAGTATGTGCCTTTGCCGTTTTCTACACCATCACGCCATTCGCCTTCGTACTTAGCGCCATCAGCGTAATAAAGTGTGCCTTTACCGTGCTTTTCTCCTCCACGCCATTCGCCTACATATTTATTGCCATTGGCGTAATAATATGTGCCTTTGCCGCTACACGTTCCGCCATGCCATTCGCCTACATATTTATCGCCCCCATGATAATAGTATGTACCTTTGCCATTTCTGGTGTGCCAAAAATTGCCCTCATATCTATCTCCATTAGGAAAATAATATGTGCCTTTGCCGTGTTTTATATCATCACGCCATTCGCCTTCATATCTCTCGCCATTTTCCCAATAAAATATGCCTTTTCCGTGACGTTTATTGTTATAATCTACATCCCCAATATAATAACCGTTGTCGTAATCAATTCTCATGTTCTTCTCCAAAATATGTAAAAGCATTTTGTATAATGTATATTTTACGCCGACATTATACCATATTATGAGAAAACTGTCAAGTATTGGGAGATTTCTTTCGCATACGTTCAACGAATGCCGTGAACTCTGCTTTGAGCCGTTCTTCTTTTTCGCGTCTTTCGCGTTCTTCCCTTTCGCGAAGCTCTGATTCGGTGATAGGATACGGCTCCTTGGTATATGGCTCGGGCTTTATCATGCCCTTCTTAATCGTGAAACAATAGAGGGGGCTTGCGGCGCAGAGTGCGTCGTAGAAGTATCTGCCCTGAATCCACATATCCTGATTGTTTCGTCTATCTCGCAACTCGCTAGCCTTTCGGTATGCCTTGACCATTGCTACGTCGCCAGACGCAAAATTGTCACAAAACAATAATTAACATGTGTTTGTCAGTATTACAAAACTCTATCAACTACAAATTAATTCAGGACGACATCAAATATCTCTCCCTTCATTATTCTATCGTTGAATCTCTACACCAAAATAATCTCTTGTAAAGAAAAATACGAACCTCGACTCATCAAGGTTCGTATTTTTCCTGTTTGGTGCGGGAGACGGGACTTGAACCCGTACGTAGGAATACACACGCCCCTCAAACGTGCGCGTCTGCCGATTCCGCCACTCCCGCGAACGTATTGTATTATACTATATTTTTATCTGTTTGTCAAGGGGTTTTGAAAAAGTTTTTTAAAGTTTTTTATTATAATGATTTCTCGGGATCGCCGAGGCGAAAAATAACCGAAAATCAGCCTTGCCAAATAACCTTACGTTGTGCTTTTTGCGCGCCTTGGTTGACATATCAGGCTTTTTATGGTATAATTATGCTAAAGAATAATCAAACAGAAGGAGGTGCAAAATGAACTACGCTAAGCATTTTGAGGATCGATATGCATTTCTCAGGGAATGGGGCTTTGTTTTTTCTGTAGACCCTTACAACAAAGAGAGACCTTGCTATAAAAACAGATACGGAGAGATAATTCTCTGGATGAAATCCGGTGTATCTGAAACCGAGCTTTACCTTCAGATAAACGGAAGGAAGATAACCTTCGACCTTGCTTCGGAATACGAGGCAATTTTCCAAAAGAAGCCTACTCTGCTCCCGAGGCATGAGATATTCAGGAAAGTGTTTACTTATCACGCAAAAGAATTTGGAAGGTTTCTTGAGCTTCGCGTTATTAAGGATGATTTTGAATTTGTGGAATCAAATACTCCGGCCTCTGCAGAATCCTTCCAATCTGATAGGAATCCCTTGGCGCTTCAATATAAAAAATATGCTTCCTTTGGAATTGCTATCAGTTATTTTATCGCAATTATACTTATAATAATACCTCAGAAAATGACGAATATAGCTTTTGACTGCATATCGTTTCTACTGCTTTTGGTGGGAAATGCTTTAACCTGTACCTTAGCAAAAAGAATGCCACGGGCGGCAAAGATCATTTTCATTTCCTACCCCGCCATTATGATTTTACCCACATTGGCGTTCTCGCGACGTGTATATCTGGTAATTTGTATTGCGCTTTCGGTTATCAGCTTATCCTATGTGATCTATTGCGGAATTTTATATGCTAAAGAAAAAGAAGACAAGGTAGCTTTAGGCTTTTCACTTCTAACATTGGTTCAGCCTTTTATGATCTCTTTTACAGAGTCCTTTGCTCTCTCCCGAGATCTGCACTTTATTAACTACGGAAGATTCACGCTCCTTTTTGTTATCGGGGCTATCGTTTCCTTAATTGTTGCTACTGTTTTTGTATACAAGACGGGAATACTTGATGATATACGCAAGGGAAATTCGAAAGACCAAAATATCGGAAAAGCGATTGCGACTTTTATGCTATCGCTGACAATATTCCTGCTGACGCCCTATTTTATGCTGCAGAATATAAATTATACTTTTGATTCTTCGATAGGAGAGGCCGTAAGCTATACGGTTGTTGACAAGGACTCGCGGCATTCGGGAAAAAGCGGAAGAAGATACTACCTTTACATCATAAAGGACGGAAAACAGGAATCAATATCTGTATCATCCTCTGCCTATGATAGATTTAACGTTGGAGATAATATCAGCTTTGAAGTACATTCCGGCGCGCTGGGAATGGAATATTACGAATACGTAGAATGAGAGGAAGCTATGAAAAAACTACAACATTATATGAATACAGATAAGGAAGAACTTCAGGCTCTCATAGAGGGGAACGTTTCCTTCTCGGTGCTTTATAATATTCTCGGGGGCGAGTGCGACCACATTTTCACCGATGGCGAGGAGATCATTATTTGCCATTCAAATCCTCCCTACCCTGTTTGGGTTTGGTGCAAGGATGGGCTAAGCGTGAATAACATCTCGGCGACCAGCGAATGTATAAAGAAAAATTTTTCGCTTGATGAATATAATATCGTCATAGATCGCGAGCTTATAGAGAGGCTGGCGCAGATGGATGAATACTTTGCGGATTACAAGGTAAAAACCAAGCTTTTCTCCTATAGGCTGGATGAAATAAATGATATAGATAAGAACTGCGACGGCAGGATGGAGATGGCTGAATACAGAGATCTTGAAACTCTCGCTCATATATGGAAGGCTTCTGCCTTTGAGATGGAGGGGTATGACTTCTCTCTCGATGAATGCCGTGAAGAGATAGAATGCATGATAGACTGCGACAGGCTATTCGTTTGGAAAAACGATGACGGTGAGATCGTTGCTATGGCCAATAAGGGCAGAATCGGAGAGTTTGGCAAGGTGGCGGCGGTTTATACCGTTCCAAAGCATCGCAGGCGCGGATATGCCATAAATCTCGTAAAACGCGTAACAGAGCTGATAATTGACGAGGGGCTGATTCCTGCCCTTTACACCGACGGAGAATATAGCGCGTCAAATGAGTGCTATAAAAAGATTGGCTATCGTCAGGTGGAAAGTCTTTATATTGTTAATAAGTAATATGAACAGCAAAAAACCTCGATTCTGCCGAGGTTTTTTCTGTGTTTTTGCCGTTTTTTATTGGATTTTATGACTGTGGATTATTTTGTACGTTCCGGCAAGTCCGCTCTCCGAGGTACCGATGACCGGGTTATCAAGGGTTATTACCGAGGGTATGGGCGCATTTTTCACCAGCTCATATGCGGCGGCAAGCTTATCCTCCATGAGTCCGAGGAAAAGGGTTGTGTGGTATTTGAATTCCAGGTCGAATTTGTGGGGCGGGATGCCGAAGCGTTCCTGCATCAGAGATGTGAGGCGGTTATGAACGTCGGCTATTTTCTCGTTTTCCTTGAAGGTGAGCCACACGATGCCCCCTTCCCTCTCGATGCCCTGCGCTTCAATAGTGATAGGCAATAGGGTTTTATAAAAATCAAGAACTGCCCCTATTACGTCGGGATAGACATCATCGGCTACCTCAAAGGAGATCTTTAGGGAGATGTGGAGAGGAAGGTTAACTACCGTGTCGATGATGCCAAGCTTCTCTTCTATTTCATTTTTGATAAGCTTCAGCTCGGGGAGTTGATCTTCTATATTAATGCCTGTCCAGACGAACATAGGGAAAATCTCCTTTCGGGGTTATTTGTATAACAAAGGTTTACACTACCGATAAGACTCGGTTAATTTTTGTCCTTCACGGCAGAATCATTCTATTGAATTATTCTGCAAAGGCGCGGAGATAGAGAGCTTCAAGCTCTGTGGCATCCCAAAGGGTGGGTACGGGATAGAGGGGGTTAGCCTCCTTATCAGCAAGGCGAGCCATTGCGGGAATATCCTCTGCCTTTATGCAGTTAAATTTCTCGGGGATTCCCATTCTGCGGTTCATACCCTCGATATGGGAGATTATTGCCTCTGCGGCATCCTTAATAGGAGTTTCCTCGCTTACGAGTCCTACCGCCTTTGCAAGCTCGGCGAGGGATTCGTGGGCGCTTTCTCCGTAGGCGCGAAGCACGTGAGGAAGAAGGATGGCGTTTGCAAGACCGTGGGCTACGCCGTATTTGCCGCCAAGGGTGTGAGCTACTGCGTGAACGTAGCCAACGTAACTCTTGGTGAAGGCCGTTCCTGCAAGATAGGATGCATGGAGCATATTAGCGCGAGCCTCGAGATCTGAGCCGTCAATATACGCGCGCTCGAGATTGTCGAAGATAAGCTTTACCGCCTTTATTGAGGCTTCTTTTGTCGCCTTAGTCTTCGATCTGCCAACGTAGACCTCTACCGCGTGGGTGAGGGCATCCATACCTGTGGTTGAGGTGAGATGACCGGGCAGACCCTTTGTGATAGTGGGATCAAGTACGGCATATCTCGGAATAAGAGAAAAATCGTTTATAACGTATTTATGGTGTGTTTCGGAATCGACGATAACAGATGCGACGGTGGTTTCGCTTCCCGTTCCTGCCGTGGTGGGAACTGCGATAAGAAGGGGCAATTTCTTGCAAATTCTGAGAAGGCCCGCCATCTTGTTAAGGGGCTTACCCGGACAAACCGCACGCGCGCCTACAACCTTGGCGCAATCCATAGACGAGCCGCCGCCAAAGGCGATAAGAGCCTCGCAGCTATTGCTCTTATACATTTCAAGCGCCTCCTCAACGTTCTCGGAGGTGGGGTTAGGTACGGTTTTATCGTATACGTGGCATATTATGCCACATTCTTCAAGATCCTTTTCAAGGGGCGCGGTCAAGCCGAGGCCACGGATGCCCTTATCGGTCACAAGCATAACCTTCGCTATGCCCCTCTCCTTCAGAAGCTCAGGAATTTTATCTAAGCCGTTAAGTATCTCGGGCTCACGGTAAGGAAGCACGGGAATAAGAAGGCGCATAACTCCTTGGAATACTCTTGAAAATATCTTTTTTGGTGTGTTCATAATTATACCTCGCGTGTTCTTTTTTAGCAAAGTATATTGTAGCACAGTTTTGAAATTAAGTCAAGGGAGTCATTAAAATATCGGTTAAGCTATCTTTTTCATTTTCATTATTCGTTTGCAGATTAAAAGGTTTTTTCGACGAGGTGGGTATTTACAAATAACCTATTTTGTGATATAATGAGAAAAATTAACTTTATTGAGGTATGCCATGGAATTTTTACGGTGTGCCATTTTGATAATTATTACTATGATAATTGCTCCATTAGCGCAAATCAGGGCTCACGAATCAATAAGAGAAAAATGCTTTAAGCTCTATAAAGTATTTCGGATTTCTGTTCAGGGCATTTCAAAACGAATCACCAGCGACACACGGATTGATATTGCCGATGCTATACGTTCAAGCGCAAGGATACGTTATTGGAATATCTAATGCTATATTCGCGCTCATTAATTACGAATATTTCCCGGTTGATTACAGTGTTGTTTTTGCCACTATCGCCTGCTCGGCTTTATTCCAATTTATTTCAACCGCTATTATACTTATGATAACCGAAGGGGTAAGCAAAAAAAGAGAGGATTTGCCAAAATACCGAGCAAGGATTAAAAAAGATAAAAAACGCGAGCGCGAATTTGAAGAATTCTACAAGGAATTTAAGAAAAATATGCCGCGACACAAGAAATAAAAAGCTGAAAAAAAGGATTTTTATTTCCGCGGTTTTATTGAACTCGGGGTGTGGCAAAACACAGATATTCACCTGAAAAAACAATAAAGCTTCACCGATGCAAAAGGGCTGCCGAAAATATACGGTAGCCCTTTTTATACCGAATCGTTTTTGAAGATACGAGAAGATTCGTGTACGTTGCTTGTTCAGTTAATAAAGTATCATACCCAATATTCCCGACAGGATTATCAGAAGGATGGGAGATATTTTCTTGCTTTTCCATTTGTCGTAGCCAAGCGAGACGGCGATTATCACCGTAAAGATCAGTATTCCCCGCCATTCAAGGCTAGGGGTGGCAAGAGCGGAATTTATTCCGAAAAGCAGGTTAAGGAGCATATTTGCGCCCGTAGCGAGAATGAGAGAGACTATGGCAGGGCGAATGCCGCTAAGACCTGCGCGGACGGCGCCGTACTTCATAAGCCTTGTGAAAAGAGACGCTATCAGAAGAATGATAAGGAAGGACGGAGTGACTACTCCGAGAGTGGCAAGAAGCGCGCCGAAAAATCCGCCCTGAGACGAGCCGACGAAGGTTGCCATATTAACCGCTATGGGCCCCGGGGTGGATTCCGCAACCGCAATAAAGTTCAGAAGCTCCTCCTCAGTGAGCCAGCCGTTTGCAAGGCAATCGTCGCGTATCATTGATATCATTCCGTAGCCTCCGCCAAAGGAGACAAGACCTATTTTGAGAAAGGTCAGAAAGAGACTTAGATAGATCATTTTTTATCGCCCTGCCTTTCCATTATATACTCGATTGTATAGATTAAAATGCTGATACTGCCGAAGATTATTATGTAAAAAATTGATAAAAAGCCGATTTTCAAGAGACTAAAGGCAATCACACAAATAAAGGTTATCAGCATTACGGCGATATTGAACGGGGTCTTTTTAAGCTTCTTCAGCATCTTGATGCCTGCCGAAAGAATAAGGTAAATGACGCATATACGTATGCCCTTGAATGCCGAAGAAACGAGGGAGATCTCAAGGAATTTGTCAAAGAAAAGAGAAATAAGAAAAATAATGATGAACGATGGTACACACATTCCGAGAGTGGCCACAACAGAGCCAAGTATTCCCTCTCGCTTGTAGCCGATATAGGTAGCGCAGTTGATCGCGATAGGGCCGGGAGTAGATTCGGCAATGGCTACAAGGTCGGTAAATTCCTCGCTATCCATCCATTTCCTTTTGCTGACGAACTCGCTTTCTAAAAGGTGTATCATTGCATATCCACCACCAAAGGTAAATAGACCGATCTTCATCATTGATAAAAACAGTTCTAAAAGTCTATTTTGCTTTTTCACAGAGCTTCCCCCTTCTCGATTCTTAACTTCTAAAATTATAACACAACCCGAGGAAAAATGCAACATAGGTAAGGAAAAGTTTATATTTTTCTCTTCTTTTACCTTTGAATACTGTATAGCGCCGTAGAAAAGGCTGAAAAAGTTAACGTACAACTTTAATATTTTAATTGACAAATCTATAGTTTTGTGATATAATTGAGCATAATCTTAATTAAACTATTTCTTAGATAGGATTTTATTATGTTAGAGTTAACTATTTTTAATTTCGCTTTGATTTTAGTCATAGCGGGCGCGATCATTTTGATAAAAAGAACTGTCAAGACCGAAAAGGGACAAAATATTACTCTTATCGTCTCGGCGGCGATTACTATTCTCTGCCATTATAGCTCGCTTCTCTACCATCATATTACAGCGGGCGATGCCTTTACATATCTGAAGCATAATCCTAATTTGATTTTGCCTATTTACCCCTGCAACGTGGTTATGTGGTCCTGCCTGATTTTAGGCTTGATGAAAAATAAGGAGTCTAAAATCGGCAAGCTGCTTGTGGATTATATTTTCTGGTTTGGCATCTTCTCTACTCTTGTTGGAATGTTTGCAAACGTGGATTTTATACGCAATCCTACGCTGGCGGATTTCGATATTACAAAAGGAATCGTTGCTCATGCTACTCTGCTCTTTAACGTGCTTTTGCTCCCCTTGTTCGGTAAAATCAAGCTTGATTTTAGCAGGAATATGAAGAGTATGATCCTTTCGGTTGTGGGAATGTACGCAATCGGGCTTTACTGCAATCTCATCTTCCGGGTGTTGGTTTCCGATGAGACGGCTTACGAGGTGAACTCTATGTTCATCATTCATTCTCCCTTTGAGGGAATAGATTTTTTGACCTATCCCATAATTGCGGCTGTCGCACTTGTGCTTTACTTTATTGTCTTCACTGTTTTTGACATAGTGAAGCACGGTAAGGGCGAGCGTTGGTTTGACAGATTGGGAGCTTGGATGAAGGCAAAAACTACCGATAAGTAAAAAAAGAAAAAATAGGCAAACGCGGTGATGTGCGCTGAAGCAAAAGCTCCTTAGGGCTACATCATTTGCGAATGCCTCTTTTATTATGTTTATCAGCCGTACGGCAAAATTAGCGCAAAATCACCTATTAACGTTAGTATATCATAAATCCAAGAGAACTGCAAGGCGAGAATAAAAAGGCCATCTAACATAGCCGGAAAGCCGGGGAGATTGGATAATTTACATAGGTGTCTTTATTAATTGTACTTTTCTATGGAAAAGTACACAAATTGTGAACGGGTTATTTGTGCAAAAGGGAGAATCTACCTTATGGGTATTTTTTTGCTTATAAGTACGTTGACTTTTCAAGAAAAAAGTATTAGAATATAGATGAGATTTTATATGATTTTAACAATTTATATATTTTAAGGAGAACAAAATGAAAAGAAGGATATTAAGCATTTTCCTGGTTGTGCTTATGACGCTTGGCATCTTTATCCTGACTGCCTGCGACGATATTTCAGGTCTTTTCCCTTCCGGAAAAGTAGAAATCGGAGACGAATATAGAGAGCTTTATGACCGATACTTAGAGTATATGGAGTCTATTGAAGAGAGCCCTATGGAATATGAGGACTGGATAAACTCTCTTATAGACTATGACGGTGAGTATGTTGAGCCCACCAAGGGCAAAAACGGAAACTGGTGGATCGGCAACGTTGACACCGGAGTTCCCTACTGCCTTCATCATTTGGGCGATTGGTACGTTTACACTGTTGCTACCTGCCAAAAAGGCGGTGAGGACAGACGTAACTGCCAAAAATGCGATTATTATGAAGTTAGATTTACAAAAATCGGCCACGATTACGGCGATCCCACCATCGAAAACGTAATTGATTCTGATTGCGAGAACCTTGGCTCTTACGACATTGTTGTATACTGCGACGTGTGTGGCGAGGAGCTTTCAAGAGTGACTCACACAAATTCGGAGCTTGGCGAGCATACCATCGTAACCGACTCGGCAGTGGACGCTACCTGCTCATCTACAGGACTTACCGAGGGTGCGCACTGCTCTGTTTGCGGCGAGATAACCGTGAAGCAGGAGATAGTTTCCACCTTAGATCATACCCCCGGCACATCACGTGTAGAAAATGAGATCCCTTCCGATTGTACGAGCTTTGGCTCTTACGACGTTGTTGCATACTGCGACGTGTGTGGCGAGGAGCTTTCAAGAGTGACTCACACAAATTCGGAGCTTGGCGAGCATACCATCGTAACCGACTCGGCAGTGGACGCTACCTGCTCATCTACAGGACTTA
>JAZTXP010000064.1:0-64836 GCA_045636465.1 Eubacteriales bacterium | reverse complement strand
GGATGATATGCCGCTTTTCAAGCGGATGATATACAATGCTCCGCATTGATAAACGAAAAGGAAAAAAGATAAATGACAAAAGTAGGATTTATATCTCTCGGCTGCTCCAAGAATTTGGTTGACACCGAAGTGATGCTCCATAATCTCCACGCGAGGGGCTTCGAGATAACCCCAAATGAGGAAGAGGCGGAGATTATAGTTATCAACACCTGCGGCTTTATTGAGAGCGCAAAGCAGGAATCTATCGAAAACATTCTTGACGCGGCATCGCTGAAAGAGTGGGGAAAATGTAAACATATCATAGCAACAGGTTGTCTTGTTGAGCGTTATCGCAACGAGGTGATGGAAGAGATGCCCGAGATTGATGCGCTGATTGGCGTTGGAAGTCTCTGTGACATTGCCGATGCCTGCGAGGCGGTTATGAGGGGCGAAAAATATACATCATTCCGCGACAAGGAGGAGAGCAAGCTGGGCGGCGACAGAATAATCACAACCCAGCCGCACACCGCTTACCTGAAAATCGCGGAGGGCTGCGACAACCGCTGCACCTATTGCGCTATCCCTCTTATCCGCGGCAGACTTCGCTCCAGAACCATCGAGGATATCGTTGCCGAGGCAAAGGATCTTGAGACTCTGGGCGTGAAGGAAATAAACCTTATCGCTCAGGATACAACGAGATACGGTCTTGACCTTTACGGCAGATACGCCCTCGCTGACCTTGTGCGAGAGATCACAAAAAATACCACAATTCCATGGATAAGACTCCTTTATTGCTACCCAGATAAGATCACCGACGAGCTTATTGCCGAGCTTCGGGACAACGACCGTCTTCTCAAATATATGGACGTTCCCATCCAGCATATTTCCGATAGTGTTCTGACGAGAATGAATCGCCACGGCGGCTCCGACCTTATCAAGTCGGCTGTCAAAAAGCTTCGCGACGAGGTGCCCGGCATCGTTCTCCGTACCACCGCAATGGTGGGCTTCCCCGGTGAGACCGAGGAGGATTTCACAGAGCTTTGCGAGTTTATCAAGGAAGCCAAGTTCGATCGCTTCGGCGCATTCACCTATTCTCCCGAGGAGGGAACTGCCGCCGCTGAATTTGACGGCGAGATCGATCCCCAGGTGAAGCAGGACAGATACGATGTACTTATGCAGACGCAGTTCTCGGTGAACGAGGAAAAAATAGCGGAAAATATCGGAAAAACTCTCACCGTTCTTGTGGACGGCTTTGACGAGGTGGCAGAGGTCTACTATGCCCGCTCCTTCGCCGATGCCCCCGACGTTGACGGAAAGGTCTACTTCAAATCCGAAGAAAAAATCGCCCCCGGTGAGTTCGCCCAGGTGGAGATCACCGAAGCGCTGGATTATGACCTTATTGGCGAACTTGTTTTGCCAAATGAGGAATGAGAAATTAGAAATGAGAAATTTCTGTTGCGCGGGCGCAACAAATGAGAAATGTAAAATGAGAAATTTCTGTTGCCGGTGGCAACAAATGAGAAATGTAAAATGAAGAAATTGAGTATCGTTTTCGGATTGAATTGTATATAAATATCGTATAATGTTTGATTTTGTAAATAAACATTTACATATAGCCCTGAAAATGTGTCGATTCTAATTAAAAGGAGAAAAAGCAAAATGAAAAAATGGTCGCTTAACGTTCCAAATACACTCTCTCTTGTGAGAGTTGTACTCGTTCCGATCTTCGTTGTAACGTTGCTCTTTATAAAGCATCCTATATGGGGATATATTATTCCCGCCCTGGTTTACGGTCTTACCGCACTCACCGATATGCTTGACGGCAAGATTGCAAGAAAACACAATCTCGTAACCGACTTCGGCAAGTTCATCGACCCCTTGGCGGATAAGTTTATGGTTCTCGCCTCAATGATTTCCATCCTCGTTTGGATGGTGCTTCGCGGTGACACCTTGCAGGCAATGATCTTCGTTTGGGTAGTCCTCATCATTCTTCTCCGCGAGCTTGCGGTAACAAGCATTCGCCTGGTTGTAGCAGGCAAGAGCGGCATCGTGGTAGCGGCAAGCACCCTCGGCAAGATCAAAACCGTCTCTCAGATGGTGGGCACAGTAGTCCTCATCCTTGAGCCTATGATCCCTTACCCCTTCTTCACCGAATGGCACGTACCCTCCTACACCTGTATGGCGGTAATGGCATTCACTACCGTATTCTCCGGCCTGGATTATCTTAAAGCCTACCTTCCTCATATAGATTCCAACAAGTGATTAGGTATGCTATATTCCGCAATAACCGCCGTTTTTCTACACGGCACAATAACATCAACTGGAAAAATATAAAACAAAAACGGTTGCCTCACCATTCGGTAAAGCAACCGCTATTTTTATTTAGTTACTTTTGTTTTTCATTTTGGCTGTGGAAAGCAGCCGATTTTTACTTGTTTAATTGTTTGTTTTTTTCACCGTGCCAGTGAAAACGGCAGTTATTTTGAATGCAAGATCACCACTTCACGGGCTTGCCACCTTCGTCATAGTGCCAGAACTTGCCCGCAGAAGCAGGCTCATCTTCACTGTAGAAATACGTATAGTCAATATTTGCAAGTGTGTCGAATGAATATTCAAAATCGATCTTTGACCAATCCGCCTTTGTGCCTTCATAATAAATGGCAGGTGGAGACAGAAATTCCGATGAATAAAATGCTCCCATAGCTACTGTTTTCAGATTTTTATTTACGATTATGGTTTTTATTTTGCTGCACATTTCAAACGCATTTCTGCCGAGGGTGACAAGAGCAGAAGGCAGCTTCACCTCGGTGAGATTTTTACAGTAGGCGAACGCGCCTTCTCTTATTTCCGTAACACCCACTCCAAGGTCAATGGTAGTGAGGCTCATATTATCGCTGAACGCCTGCTTACCGATAACCTGAACACTGTCGGGAATAGTCAGATTGCTCATTCTTGCGCCCCTGAGAACGTAGTCGTCCAGTATTACAACTCCGTCGGGAATAGCAACGTTTTCTCTGTAATCGTCAACGGGGTAGAGCACAAGCCTTTCCATATCCTTCGTGTAAAGTACGCCGTCAAGTAAACAATAGTTTTCATTTTCTGGAGATAAAGTGATTTTGCCCAGCTTGAGGCAATTATAGAATGAAAGCTCACCAAATGCTTCAAAGCTCTTGCCGAAGTGTATTTCTTCTAATTTTTCGCAACCGTAAAATACGGATTCTCCAAGAGTCACTACGCTATCGGGGAGGGTAATTTTCTTTATTCCCGAGCGCTCAAAAACTCTGTTTTCAAGAGTAGTGACTCCTTCGCCGATAACCACATTGCGAAGGTTCAGGCAATCGGAAAATGCGCCGTACCCTATCGTATCGAGGCTATCTCCCATCACGGTCATATCAACGAGGGCATTACAACCGGCAAATGCGCGTCCGCCAATGTGGGTGACGCTCTTGGAAATTCGGTGGATATTCAGACTATGGCAATAGGCAAAGGCATCAGGTCCAATAACCTGAAGGTTTTTTGGAAGTTCGCTCATCTCAAGGCGGTCACAGTTGTAAAATGCTGCTTGGCCGATATGAGTTATGCCGTCGGTGTTTTTCAGTGTAGTAAGATTTATCTGAGAATGAAAGGCGGAGTCGTCAATGTGAGTTATACTGTCTGCAAATATTACTTCCTTAACTCTCGTACCTCCGAGGAAATTAGTTCCAACGTGAGTAACGGGAACGCCTTCGTATTCCTCGGCGATACGAATGATCCTCTGGTTGCCTATGTATCCGGTCACCGTTGCATAGCTTCCGTCCTCGGATATTTCATACAGAAGACCGGGAGTTGACTTGATCTCCATATTGCAAGCGGTACAATAGCCTGAGCCATCCTCGTAATGAAGGCCTTGATTCGAAGCTAAGTTACAGTTTTGGCAGGCATACCAATGGAAGCTCTCGTCGGTTGAGTACTCGCTCTCAAACTCATGTGCGATGGTGTTCGTGTAATTATCCGTATGCACCACGCCGCAGACGGTGCAGATCTTTTTATCATATCCGCGCTCAGCGCAGGTGGGGGCAACAGTCTCCACGAGCTCAAACATATGCGCCTCAAAGCCGCCCTTGCCCGTGTAGGTGTATGTGCAAACGGTACAATGCTGTGTATATGGGCGATTAGCGCAGTCCTTGTATTCGGCAATGCCGTAGACCTTCTCGCCATAGGTATGCTCGCCGGTGGCGGGGATGGGGTATCTTTCAAGCACGTCGAGGCAGGTCTCGCAAACGAGGAACATCTCGCCCACCTCGCCACAGGTGGGCTCCAGCGCCACCATCTCATAGCCCGCGCAGGTGTGCAGTCCCTTAACAGTGCCGCAAGAGCATAGCGCCACTACTACCAAAAGGCAAATAAATATGGATAACATCAGCTTTTTCATATTTTGCTCCTTCCCGCGCGAGCCGTTTTTTTTTAGAAAGCCGCGCAGATATTTTCTTTGTATTATACCATTTCTTTTCACCTTAATTATACCAAATTTTGCCCCGCGATGTCAAGTAAATATTTTATTAACACTAACAGTAATATGAGACAAATTTCATCATTATACATCACAATTTGATCATTTCTGCTTAAAAAAGATAAAATAATATTGACAAATTGTGAGTTTTATATTAAAATACTTTACGAGCATAAAAGATTTTACAGAAATTGATTTTCGTAAAACTGTCTGATAAATAAGGTTTTTAACGAGGAGAATAAAATGAAAAGCAAAGTGCTTACAAAGTATTTCGCGGTGTTGTTAATTGTGTTGATAAAGGTTATGTCATTCACCGTCGCGGCTTCTGCAGATACAAGTGTCAAAGCAACTGTTGCCTCCGATAGCGAAGTGGTCCGCGACAGTGAAATAGTTTTTTCGGTCAGTATAGCCGGTGGCCGCAATATTAAGGGCATGGCAGTTGTTCCTGTTTTTGATGATGAGGCATTTGAATTGGTCTCGGGCAGCTGGACTACCGAGGGCGGAATTGTTTCGGATTTCAATACTGTAACAGGCGACGGTGTAATTGCCTTTGACGTGCCGATTGATATTGACGGTGAGGTATTGACCTTTACCTTGCGCGCAAAGTATATGGCTCCTCTGGGGCAGGAAACTGTTTTTGCTGAAATAATTATCAATGACGGCAGTGAAAACCGTACAGTTTTATCAAATAGTGTATCGGTTGAAATAAAGTGTGATCATTCCTCTTTGGGGTGGAAATCCGATTCTGATAACCATTGGCAGGAATGCTCTTGTGGCTTTAAGGCTCAATCATCCCTTCATGAATGGGACAGCGGTACAGTTACAAAAGAGCCCACGACCCGGGAGAAAGGCGAAAAAACATACAAGTGCAATATATGTGATCTTACAAAAACAGAAAACATAGAAAAACTCGATGGCAATCCTAATAGTTATCTTCTTTTTATCGTTTTGCCCATCATTATGATAACTATTATTTACATATTCCTTGTATTTCGTAAAAAGAAGCTAGGCAAAAACCAGCCCTACGGTTCTGCAAACTACGCGGATCAAGCCCACGGAGATCCTGCAGAAGGCAATAATGAGGTATTCCGAGATGATCCGGCGAATGTCATCCCGGAAGTTGAAAACACCAACCAAGAAACTGTAAATGCAGATGAGAAAGGCGCAAGTCAGACCGAGTTAAAAGAGCTCTCTGATGGCGTGGAGCAGACTCCCGATTCTTCCGAGAACGAAAGCTTCAATGAGACCCATCCCGAGTCCGTATCGGTTGTTGAAAAACAAGAGCATTGCGAGCTGAAAGAAGCAACAGAAGAACAAAAAGAAATAACAGAAGAAACAAAAGAAGTAAATATATCCGGAGAAATCTTAAATAATGATCCGATAGCTTCTGATAAATGTGAAGAGGATGATAAGTCACCGACGGAAGAAAACAGAGTTATAACTACAGAAGAAACGGATGTTATCAATGAGTCCGATAACTCCGACGAGTTGAAAAACGATGAGAAATACATAGAATCAGATGAGAATATCGAAAACGGAAATTCCCACATTTCCGATAAAGAATAATACTTACCTGACTATGCTATCCGATGTTGTATACAACCCGATTTCAGTTGCTTATAAAAAGGAGAAGCCAATGAAAATTAGGTTCAAAATTATATCCATAATATTTGCCATAGCAGTGATTTTATCCTTGTTTTGTATCAATGCCCTGGCAGATACGGGATCAGGTGCTTCTGAATATATCTCGATTGAAGGAGATATAAATAATGATTCTGTTGTGGATGAGGGTGACGTCACATACTTACTGAGGCACACCTTAATGCCCAATAAATATCCAGTATCGCAGCATACCGACGTAAACGGTTCCGATGATACCGATATAGATGACGTTATTTATCTTTGGAATCATACCTTGGAGCCGGAGAAATATCCTATTATCGGAGAATCTCATATACATACTCTTGTCTATACAAATGCCCTGGAGCCTGCTTGCAACGCTTATGGCAATGTGGAATATTGGACCTGCACAGTTTGCAAAAATAGTTATCTGGATGAGAGTTGTACTGTTAAGGCTGCCGATGCCGATCTGATCATAGATATGATTCCTCACACCGTTGTCACGGATGACGCGGTGGAGCCCGGTATAGGCACAACAGGATTGACAGAGGGCAGTCATTGCTCTGTATGTAATCAGACAATCGTTAAGCAGGAAACTATCCCTGCGCTTATAGGTGTTATCGTGAATGCTGATGATGGTATCACGGTCAGCGGTCTTGAAAGGTCTTATAGCATTGGTGACGCAGTTTCACTTGTTGCAACCGTTAACGAGGGCTATATCTTCGGCGGATGGTATAAGGACGGAGAAAAGGTATCATCCGAACTTGCATATTCCTTCATAATGCCCGATATGGCTGTTTCTTTAGAGGTTGTTTGTTATAAGAACTATAACCTTAGCATAAAAGTAAGCTCTTCCGACTCCGGAACGGTAACTGCTCCCTCTGTGGCATACGAAACTCAGTCAGTAACTGTCACAGCCACAGTAAATGAGGGCTACATGTTCGGCGGCTGGTATATTGGTGGCGAAAAGGTCTCCTCGGATATTACCTACACCTTTACAATGCCCTCGGCAGATGTTTCTATGGAAGCGGTCTACTATAAAAGCTACAACCTGGAGGTAAAAGTAAATTCTCCCGAAGTCGGAACAGTAGCAGCGCCTTCCGTAGCATACGAGACTCAGTCAGTAACTGTCTTTGCAACGGCAAATGAAGGTTATACGATTGGCGGTTGGTATATAGATGGCACTAAGGTATCATCGGAGCCTAAGTATACATTTACAATGCCTGCAGAAGATGTTTCCATAGAGTTGATCTTCTGTAAAAACTATAGCCTGGAAGTAAAAGCTAATTCGTCTGAATTCGGAACAGTAACAGCGCCCTCCGTAGCATACGAAACACAGTCGGTAACCGTTACCGCGGCAGAAAAGACAGACTATGCTTTCCTTGGTTGGTTTGATGGAGATAAGCTTGTCAGCAAAGATAGAGAGTACACCTTCATAATGCCGTCAAGCAACTATGCTCTGACCGGTCGTTTCGGCTCGCCTACCGAGGATAATATAAATGTATGGGACGGCAGTGTTGCAACCGGATTTGCAAAGGGAAGTGGCACAAAAAATGATCCTTATCTTGTGTCTACAGGCGCAGAGCTTGCTTATCTGGCATCTGCTATCAACGGCAGCAGCGATAATGCTTTCTATGATAGGTATTACCGCCTGACCGCTCACATTGATCTTAACGGCAAGGAATGGAATCCTATAGGATGCTACTATTACGGGAACGGAAGCTTTTCTGGTCATAGAGCCTTCAGCGGTCACTTTGACGGAAACGGATATACGGTTTGCAACTTCAAAATATCTTCTCCAAGGTACGCTTTCTACCGATATTTCGGTCTCTTCGGCTACATCGATGGAGGAACAGTAAATAACCTTGGTGTAAATAACTTTACTGTGGATCTTGATATATCCGGTGAAATCTATGCCGGAGGACTGGCAGGATATAATTTCAATGGAACGATCGAAAAATGTTATGCCACAGGTAATATCTCCGCTATTTCCGGTTCTTCTGCTTGTGCGGGAGGTCTTATAGGATATAGCAAAGGCACGATTTCCAATTGTTATGCAAATGTAACCGTCGGCGCTTCTGCATATCATGAGGCATGTGCGGGAGGCTTCATAGGGCTCAATGATGAGGGAGAGATCTCCGCATGTTATGCCACAGGCGATATAAGCGCGTCTTCATCCTCATATAATGCGTATGCAGGAGGCTTTGCGGGAGATAACCGAGGAGCAGTATCAGGATGCTACGCTACGGGTAATGTAAATATTTGTGCGCAAAATGCCCCATATATTTATGCCGGTGGATTTGTGGGAAATTCTGAAGATGGCACGATTACAAATTGCTATAGGTATGAAGACCAGGTTATTAATACAAATAATAACGTTGCTTCGTATAACACTCTTGGCAGTGCGTGTACTTCGGAACAGCTTGAAAAAACCGAATTTTATACGTCGACTCTCGGTTGGAATGCCCGGGTGTGGGATCTTGAAGATCTTGATCTTTCTGAAGGTAAATATCCCTTTATTATCGGATTTGTTGAGTCATCAAACGAGTTGACTGTTGGAGAAACCTATTACCAGCTCTTTGTTAACGTACCTCCTGAAAGTAAATCCTACGGTGCGGTTAACCTTTCGGATGTAATAGTTCGGGACGGATATTGTGTCAAACTTATGGCTACTCCCGGTGAAGGATGCGAATTTGCAGGGTGGTTCATAGACGGCACGCTCATCAGCAATGATGATATACTGTACCTTGTACCTGACGGATCTGCAACCGTTACGGCAAAATTCCTTATGAATTAAAGCAAGTAATAAAAAATAAATTTTAAAATAAAAAACGAAGGAGATACCAAACAGTGAATCGAACAGTGAATCAAAGCCTTCAATTTTCGGTGCTATAAAAAAGCTGTTTGGTTTTTAATACATAGAATTTGTTTTAATTTGTTTTATTAAGTTTCCAAGAACAAAATATACCCAAAGTGGCGCTCGCAATGAGCGCCGCTTTTGTGCTGTTAACGTAAAAAACAAAAAAATAAATAATTTTTTTGAAATTTGAAGAATTTCCGGAAGAAAAAGCGTATATATAATGGGATAGTTTTCACATATTCAAAAAATGTGAATAAAACTTAAATATCATAAAAAACAACAAATTATCTAAAAATTTACTTTACATACCTTGATTTTTCTGCTATAATAAAGATGTAACGCAGAAGCGTTTTTATATAGATTTCAACAACCACGATTACAAAAAAGGAGTGAGGCATGAAAAAAGTACTAACAATTTTGCTGGCACTTGCGCTTTCCTTCTCATTTTTAGACTTTGACCTGGTAACCGTAAGTGCTGAAACTGAAACCAAAACACAAGCTAAAAACAACGTAGACCATTGCGAAACGAGTTTTTACTTCGGAAATTTGATAAATCTCTACGTTGAATCTGATCGTCACTCTGTCGGTGCAAAAATTGATTTGATTGTTTTAACTTCTCTATCGAGCGAAATTGTCGATATAGCGTTTTTAGGAAATGGATTTGAACTAACTGATAATTTTATGATTACTGGTGATGAAATTCATTTTTCTGTAACACATATATCGTCAAATGAAAATCCGCAGCTGATTGTTAATGTACTTCTTAATAATGGAGATACATTAACTAGTAAATTGTTTGGTGTGGTAAGAGAAGGAGAACTATACGTCAATCCATATGCAAAGTTTTTGGCGGAAAGAGCTTATCAGTATTATACAAAAAATAGTGAACAAGAAAATGGATTACTGACATTAAATTTGAAAGATTCATCGACAACTATCTTGGATGAGAAATCAGAAGAAGTAAGCATAACCGCAAGTGTTCCAAACACAACGGTGACAGGAAGAATATTATGGACTGATAAGGATGGAAATCACCAGCCTTTAAGGTTTTGCAAAATAGAGGTATCGAGAATTGATACTTTAACCCAAACCATATATGAAGGATATACGAATAAAAACGGTGAGTACTATATAGAGTTTACTAATAATGCCCTAGATGGTCTTGTAAATTTATCAATCAGCGTTTATGCCCAAGGTAGTGATATTGAGGTGCTGGATAGGTACGGCAGAGTATATATTGATTCGATAATGGGAAATGACATAGATGAACTAAATAATATTTCAACGGGTACGTATTCAATTTCAGATTACATTTATGAGCAAGGATACTCCGACGATGAAGAAAAAACATTTTTTGTTGAAGCTTTGCAAATAGCACAATCTTCCATATGCGCTTCTATGTATTATGAAGAAATGAAAGGTTCTGATGTTGTAGATGTATATGTAATATATCCACATAGCGAAAATAGACTTTCGTGTTTTTATGAACAGGAATACGACACAATACATATGCTTTCAAGTACTGCGGTAGATGGCTCAGGATACCCGCCGTATGCTTCATGTGATGTAGTGACCCACGAATATGGACATCATGTTGCTTATCATGAGGATATTGATGATAGTCCGGGATATTGGCATGAAGATGACATGTCAGAGCATTATGTAACCCATTACAATAGTCCAAATATGTATCAAAGTTGTAGTAATGGTTGTGCGTTAAAGCTGGGCGATGCTGAATTTTATGCTTTTACGAAAGAAGAATGCAAGCATAAAGGCTGCTTGATAGCTTGGGCTGAAGGGTATGCTACATTCTTTGGTGAATTATCACAACAGTATTTTAAATCTAATTATATAGATAGCATATGGCAATACAATATTCCGACCTTTGCAGATGAAGCATATAAATCATACAATATTCCTTTTTCTATTTCAATGGAGAGTAATTATGAAGGTACAGAAGGTGATGAAACAATAATACAGCAAGTGTTGTATGATTTGTATGATTACGAAAATCATAATGATGAAGATTCCGAAGAATTTGATAATATAAATCTTGGTCACGAGGGGATTTGGGATTGTATTACAGGAAGTGGAGCAAAAACTCTTTATCAATTTGTTGAATATCTTAAAAATAGCTATTATCCTGATAGCCAGCTTACATATATAGGTGAGATTTTAGTGGAGCATGGTTTAACTGCATCAGCCCCTACGATACCTAGTATGACTTCTGATAGTCCATACGTGAAATTTGTTTGGGATGAACCAAATGAAGGAAAATATTACAACAAAAGAAAATTCCAAGTGAATTTTTATGATAAAGATTACAATTCGATTGGCAGTACCACTCCGCAAGCTATCAGTACAGATACTCTTAATGTTGGAACAATTGCTGTGGATAGTCAACTTTGGCAGACGGTTATTAATTATCCATCGAACTTTTATGTATCTGTGACAGTATATGAGTGTAATGGGAATATAAACAACTCTGTATCAAACGAATACGTAACGTCTTATGATAGTGCATATACTATGTATTTTTCGCCTAATCACGTACACGATTATACTCATTTGCATTTGAAATACAGTTCATCACAACACAAATCATATTGCCTATGCGGTGAATTTGTTTATAAAAGCCACTTTTTCGTTGCCGGATTAGTAAATCCCTCATGTAGAGATTGTGGATATATAACAACATCTATCGTACCAATTATTAAGCCTACGGCGATAAATATAAAAATTGAAACAGACCTCAACACTAATGTTTACAATGATGAAGAAAAATAATATAGGAAGGAGCTATCAATATGAAAAAAGGCTTTAACTTTTTGCTTCTGCTTTTTGTAATAGGAATATCGCTGGCTTTGATTGGTGACCTGGTTTACACTTACGGAGATTTCGAAGAACCATACAAGCCCAGTTGGGGTGAACCGTTATCATTCGGAATATACTATAAAATCAGCTCCGATCTTTGCACCGACACCAAGTGTGGCTTTACAAGCATGGGGCAGGAGATACCAATAACCGTGCAATTCTATAAGACCGTGATGTATGACAACAACATAAAGATGACAGTTTTGGAATCCGAATATTATGAGATAGTAGGGCAGTCTGAATTTAACTTTTTGGACTATGAATATGATGAGACGGGATGCACCGAAGTGGTATTTACAGTGAAAATCACCAAGTTAACTCTCGAGGAAGACGGCAAAACCTATGGAGTAAGGGGGATAGGACTGCGTTTTTACTGCCTTTGCGATGAAGAAAAGTGCAAACGCTTTATATATGCTTACCCAAATCATTATTACGAAGACTTGAATGCATTTGGATTTGTTTCAAAATGGGACGGAGTATATCTCTCCTATAACCATGATATTGAAGGCTACAGTAAAGATGCCCTATATCAGGAATCGATCAGATTGAAAAAATAAGATCTTTTATATAAGCAGAAAAGGACGAGAGAAATCCCGTCCTTTTTTAGCGGTATGCCCGTCATACCATAAAAAATGCACCCGCAATAGCAGGTGCACTTTTTTGATTAATGTGAATCTATAAAGTGAATTTATCACTTCTTTGTAAACTTACCCTTTACATTTTCGGCTACTTTCTTGCCCTTTTCAAGAGCCTTTGTAGCTGCTGCCTTAACCTTATCGGTTACGGGAGCAAGCTTTCTTTCAAGCTTTGCCGCAAAGCTGTTATCGTCAGCCTCGGTGTGATGCTCGATGAAGCCGAGCGCCTTTGCAAGCTCCATAACGATAAGAGGAATGATAACGAGGCCGAGACCTACAAGGTAGAGCCACCAGTCAAGAATTACGATACCGAAGATATCGCGAACACCGGGGCAGAGAAGCACGAGAAGTGTAAGCGCGGTAGATGCGAGAGCCGCAAGGTTCAGGTTCTTGTTGGAGAAGGGACCGATCTTGAAGAGGGATTTTTCCGATCTCATATTGAAGGCCTGAACAACCTGTGTAAGAGCAAGCACCATAAATGCAAGGGACTGACCCCAGGCTTCAGCAACCTCTTCTGCAAGGCCGTGACCCCAGAAGCCTGCGTTAAAGCCGATTCTGTAAGCAATGATGGTGAGAAGACCGAACATAAAGCCCTGAGCAACAACTCTTGTGCCAAGACCGCCTGCAAAGATACCCTCGTCCTTAGCCTTGGGCTTATGAGTCATAATGTCATCCTCAACGTCCTCCATACCAAGAGCGATAGCGGGAAGGGAGTCTGTTACAAGGTTGATCATAAGGAGCTGCATGGAAAGAAGAGGAGTATGTCCCCAGATAAGCATGGTGAAGAATACTGTAAGAACCTCACCGATGTTAGTTCCGAGAAGGAATCCAACAACCTTCTTAATGTTAGCGTAGATACCTCTACCCTCGCGAACTGCGTCAACGATAGTAGCGAAGTTATCGTCTGTAAGAGTCATATCAGCCGCGCCCTTAGCAACGTCTGTACCTGTGATACCCATTGCGCAACCGATATCAGCCGCCTTAAGAGCGGGAGCATCGTTAACGCCGTCGCCTGTCATAGCAACAACCTGGCCGCGTCTCTGCCAAGCCTTAACGATTCTGATCTTGTTCTCGGGAGAAACTCTTGCGTAAACAGAGATCTCGGGAAGCTTTGCATCAAGCTCCTGATCGGTAAGCTCGTCAACCTCTGCGCCTGTCATAGCTGTATCGCCCTCAAGGAAGATACCAAGCTCACGAGCAATAGCGGTAGCGGTAAGAACGTGGTCACCTGTGATCATAATGGGCTTAATGCCTGCCTCACGGCAAGTACCAACGGCAACCTTAGCCTCGGGACGGGGAGGATCTATCATACCAACAAGACCGATGAAGGTGAGACCGTTTTCAAGATTCTCGCTTGTAAGCTCTGCGGGGATCTCGTCGATCTCCTTGTATGCAACTGCAAGAACACGGAGAGCGTTCTCGCTCATCTGTCTATTGATTTCGTGCGCACGAGCAAAGTTGCCGGAAACGCATCTCTTTTCCATCATATCAACAGCGCCCTTAACGATAACGATCTTCTTACCGTCGATAACGTTGATGGTGGACATAAGCTTTCTGTCAGAATCGAAGGGAATACCGCCGAGTCTGGGATTTACCTCGTTGAGATCATCCTTAGTCATACCGTTCTTGTAAGCGGCAACAACGATAGCAGTCTCTGTGGGGTCACCGATGTGTGTTTCCTTGCCGTCAGCAGCGAAGGTAACAGAGCCGTCGCAGCAAAGAGTACCAAGCTTAAGAAGGTTCTTAATAGAGTCGGTGTTGTTATCGGAGATCTCCTCTGTGCCCTCCATACCGTCAACGTACGCGTGTGTGAGTGTCATACGGTTGAGAGTAAGAGTACCTGTCTTATCCGAGCAGATGATAGAAGCGGAGCCAAGAGTTTCAACCGCGGGAAGGCGGCGGATGATGGCGTTCTTCTTAACCATTCTCTGAACACCGATGGAAAGAACGATAGTAACAATAGCGGGAAGACCCTCGGGAATAGCGGAAACTGCAAGAGAAACCGCAGTCATAAAGAGATCGAGAGGACTCTGCTGATGAGCAAAGAGACCAACAAGGAAGATAACGCCGCAGCAAGCAAGGGCTACGTAGCCAAGATACTTACCGAGCTGCTCCAGCTTTTCCTGAAGGGGAGTCTGACCGTCTTCCTCTCCTGCGAGAAGGTTAGCGATCTTACCCATCTCTGTATCCATACCGATAGCGGTAACAACTGCAGTAGCAGTACCGTAGGTGATAGAGCAGCCGGAGAATACCATATTGGTTCTGTCGCCGATGGGAGCGTCTTCTTTGCAGATAACTGTGGCATCCTTTTCGGAGGGAACAGATTCGCCTGTAAGAGCTGCTTCTTCGCTCTTTAAGGATGTAGACTTAAGAAGTCTTGCGTCAGCAGGAACAAAATCGCCTGCCTCAAGAAGAATGATATCGCCAACTACAAGCTCAGATGCGTTGATAATTTTTTCTTCGCCGTCGCGGATAACTCTCGCGTGGGGAGCAGACATATTCTTCAGAGCCTCAAGCGCCTTCTCGGCCTTGGACTCCTGCATAACGCCCATAACTGCGTTAATCACAACGATGAGAAGAATAAGGATGGGCTCGAAGATCTCCATAGGATCGTGCTTGAAGTTGTAGATAGCAAGACCGAATGAGATTGCCGCCGCGATAAGAAGAATGATGATCATAGGATCCTTGAACTGGTCCATGAATCTCTGGAACATTGTCTTTTTCTTCTTTTCCTGCAGCTTGTTTTCGCCGTACTTTTCCTGTCTCGACTTTACCTCGTCGCCGGTAAGACCAAGCTTCGCGTCAGTCACGAGATCAACAAGAACGGCTTCGTTTTCTTTTGCGTGGAAGTTCATTTTTGTACCTCTCTTGTAAGATTTGTTTTATTTTATTTTAATAAAAACCTAAGTGACAAGGGCTCTTGCAAATAAAAAAGCCCGAAAGGGGTCACTCGCGCCTCATTCGGGAATGTGATAAACGTGAGTGGACCTTACTTAAAGCACATGAGTCTCGTCTTTTCAAGCAACCCCAGGTGAAGCTGTGCTTCGCCACGATGTTGAGAATGCTCCGCAATACTTGCGCTGACTACTCCCTCACGAATTATCTAAAATATATATAAACATTGAACTAATTTTACCATAAATATACCTTCTTGTCAAGATTTTTCTTTTCAAAAGCCCAAAAATTTTAAGAAAAGTCAAAAAAGCAAAGAAGTTTACCTCAAAATATTGAATTTTACTAATATATGGTGAAATAATTCATTTAAAAAACAGAAAAAGAGATAACGTTTAATCTACAAACAGATCTGTTATCTCTTTTTATTCTGTTTTGAATTTATAGCCTTTGAGCTATTAATCCTATTGTTAAAAAGCTTTGAAATTATTCAACTGCAGGCTTGCAGGTTCCGCAGGTAGTGTAGCCTCCGGAGAGAAGCTCCTGAAGCTCGGCGTAAGTACCACACCATTCCTTCTTGTTCTTTTCGGACATGGTGGAAACGCTTCCGCAGCCGGGATCGTGGATCTTCTTAGAGCTTGTGTTAAGCACGAAGGTGTAAGTATCCTCGTTGTCAGAGCCGGTGTTGCCATTTCCTGTGTTATCATCGGGAACAGTTGTATTGCCGCCCTGATTGCCGCTATCGGGAGTAGAGGAGCCGTCAACAGATGTAAATACGCCCCAGTTGTACTGTGTATTAGACACGTCGTATGTGGAAACGTTATTATACTTTGTTACCGTAGCATCTGCGCCGAATCCGCGATTGTTGGAATCTTCAGCAACAACGTAGGTATTAAGAGAAGTATTCCATTCAAAAACAGTTGCCAAGGAAGGATCGCTTGTAAGCGATGCGCCGGAGGATGTATCGCCGATAACGATGTATTCAGAGCCGAAGGAAAGAAGATATCCGCCCTCTACTGTGGAAACTGTTACCTTTGCAGCCTCGGACTTTTCGTAAGTACCGTCAAATCTTCCGCCGGTGATTGAGCCGTTCAAATAGAGTGTTCCGTTACCGTTAGTTACGTGAACGTAGTAAGAGCCGCCTGCCACAGGAGTAACGGTTGTGCCACCCTGGTTACCGCCCTCGTTACCTGTGTTACCGCCGCTTGTTGTACCAAGACCGCTGTTCTTGCCTGCCTCGTCGCCAAGCTCGCTCTGACCGTTAGCATAGTTAATGGAAATGCCGGGCTGAACGTTGTAGAGGAATACGCAGAATGAGATATCCTCGCCGTTATCGTTAAGAGAGTAAGCCTCAAGGAGAATACCTGTGCAAACAAGGTTATTGCCGTTGTAGATAGGTGTAACTCTGTAAAGAACCTTGTTGGAGTTATTTGCCTTTATATAGGAGAGAATCTGGTTTTCAAACTGAGTCATAACCTTCTGGTTCATATTTTCTGTACCTGTTATAAGGTTTTCCCAGTTAGCATCCTCGTCTGTAAGAGACCAAGCGATAAGGTGAGAACGGTTGTAAAGCGAGCCGCCGGGAACGATATCGTAGGTCTTCTGTACCCAACCGGTAGGCTTAACGGAGGAGATATCACCTCTTGAATCGTTGGGACGTGTGTTATTGCATACGCAAGCGTAAGCCATTATTGCTCTGCCGAGATTATCGCGAGTCGCGTAGTATTCGAAGCAGCCTGCCTTTGCAGTAGCGATTTCATCTGCTGTGAAGTAGGGAGTGTTATTGTTGATTACGTAGTATCCGCCGAAGGATTTGTCGTAAGCAGGAACAAGACCAAGCTCAAAGCCGCCCTCGAAGGGGTTACCCTCGTTGCCGCTGCCGGTGTTACCACCTTCGTTACCGGTGTTGCCACCCTCGGATGTGCCAACCTTGGTGAACACGCCCCAGTTATACTTGCCTGCGTTTGCAGCAGAGCTTGCATCGTATGCGGAGAAGTTAGTATATGTGGAGTCAATTCCTGCGCCGAATGCGCGGCTGTTTCCGTCTTCAGCAACCATATATGTGGAAAGCTCTGCATTCCACTCGAAAACGGTAGCCTCAGATGCGTTAGTGGTGAAGCTGCCGCCTGAGGAGGAGTCTGCCATTACGATGTACTGAGTAGCGCCGCCCATCTGGAAGGAGAGAACGAATCCGCCATCAACTGTGGAAACGGTAACCTCAACCGCGTCTGCCTTGTTGGTAGAGCAGTCGAATCTGCCGCTTGTAACAGTACCCTTGAAGTAGAGGGTGCTGTTTGCATTGTTTGCGCTGATGATGTACTTGTCGCCTGCTACGGGTGTTACCGTGCCCTGGTTGCCACCTTCATTGCCGGCGTTGCCACCTTCGTTACCGTTGTTGCCACCTGTAGAGCCGCCGTTACCGCCGGTAGTGCCGCCCTCACCGTAGAACTGGCAAAGGAAGTTATCCTTGGAAATATCGCAAGGACCAACTGTGGTGTAGGTCTTGTCGCTTCTTGTACCGAATGCGTATGTTGCATCGCCAAGAGTAACTACAAGAGTCTTAAGAGTAGAGTCGTATGTATAAACTGTAGAAGCAGTAGCATCGTAAGTGCCGTTAACATGCTCCTTGCCGTCTGTGCCTGTTACCTGTGTCGCATTGATGTAAGTCTTTGCGCCGCCAAGCATGCAGTAGAGATGGTATCCACCGCTTACCTCTTCGAGATAAACGTCAATAGCCTCGTCAGGGTTTGTGGTTGTTACCATGTAGAAGCCGTTCATACCGCCTGCAAGGTAGTATGTACCGCCTGCAGCAGTCTGTACCATACCGAACTTGTATGCAGTACCAACCACGGGAGCCTCGATAACGCCAAAGCTATCTGTGTTACCGCCCTGGTTGCCGCCGGTAGAGCCACCGTTACCTGTGTTACCGCCGGTAGTGCCGCCTACGCCGTAGAACTGACCGTAGAAGCCCTCGTAAGAGGTCTTGCAGGGACCCATTGTGGTGTATGTTTTATCGTTTCTTGTTGCAAGCCAGTAATCCTCGCCCTCAACCTCTGCGATAAGAGTCTTACTCTCTGTATCGTATCTATAAACTGTAGTAGCGGTTGTCTCGTAAGCGCCGTTAACGTGTGTGCCGGAAACAACAAAGTTGATGTAAGTCTTTGCGCCGCCAACCATGCAGTAAAGGTGATAGCCGCCGTTAACTTCCTCAATGTAAACGTCAATAGCATCAGCTACGTTTACTGTAGTAGCCATATAGTAGCCGTCCATACCGCCTGCAAGGTAGTAGATGGTATTGTCAAGGTTGCCCTGAACCATACCAAACTTGTAAGCAGTGCCAACTACGGGAGCCTCGATAACGCCGAAGTTATCTGTAGTGCCACCGTTACCGCCTGTAGAGCCGCCGTTTCCGCCATTACCGCCGGTGGGCTTACCGCCCTCGCCCTTTTCAATAGTGGGGTTGTTTACGGGTGTGAACTTTGCATAGTTGTAGGTGGTGTTAGAAACGTCGTAGCAAGAGAAGGTTGTATATGTAGATGTCTTACCAACTCCAAATGCGCGGTTGTTGGAATCATCTGCAACAACGTAGGTCTCAAGCTCAGCATTCCACTCGAAGATGGTAGCCTCGAATTTGTCCTCGGTAAGAGCCGCGCCTGCAGCCATATCGCTGATTACGATATACTGAGTTTTCTCTTCCTTATCCACAAAGTGGATGATGTAACCGCCATCAACCTCAGTAAGGTTAACGAGAGTTGCGAAGGTATCTCTGTAAACGCCGTCAAACCTGCCGTCTGTAACAGAGCCGGAGAAATACAGTAATCCGTCCTGGTTTTCTGCGCTGATAGTGTATCCTGAGGGATCATCGTTTGCGGGCGGATTATCAGTGCCGCCAAGAATCTGATTCAGGATGTCCTCAAGAGCTGAGCAACCGGTAAGAACCATAGTCAGCGTCAGGAGGAGCGCAATGATAGAAGTAATTTTTGCTGTAAGTTTCATTTTACTCTCCTTAATGAATTTTGTTTTTATATTTAGAGCTCTCCATCAGAGCCAAAATATCAAAGTTGTTTTACAATCGAGACTCTCTATAGAAGTAGAAATATCAATGTTGCTTTTTATTCGACCGCAGATGTCGAAGCCGAAATATTAAAAATGCTCTTATCTGCAACTTTTTTGTAATGATCAAAAATGCGAGGAAAATGTAAATATTAATTTACTTTTCTCGCTTATAAACCTCTTTTGTCACGATATCGTGATTATATCCGGGAAATTCATATTGCTCTTCAAGCTGGAATCCCTCCTTGCGAGGATCAATATCAAAGGTATAGTCGAATGGGTAGATTTCGCTCCAGTTATAAATGACAATAGTATCAATATCCGAAAGCCTTTCTGCGGCGCTCATATTTTCAATAAATACCGTGTCGGAGGTTTTCGCCTCGCTGACGGGATCGTCGGTAACGGTGTAGACCGCGCCACCGTGGGGCGCATAGCCCTCAGCCTCGCAGGTCTTGAAAATCTTCTCGGAATAGGGAGCAATAAGAAGCTTTGAATCAGCGCTCTCGCGGAGAATATCAGCGGTCACAACCACGTCGGACGTGGTTCTTCTCTTGTTGAACATCATACCGCCCCGCGGGTCCATACAAACTATGAGCTTCATGCTAACTCCTTTCTCGTGACTTTGCACTGTGTTTTTTGTAAATCTTGCCAAAGCAAAATCTTCACCGATACCATTATAGCAGATTTTCCACGCTTTTTCAAGTCCTATCAAGAAAATATATAAAGAATATATAAAATCCTCGCATCCACCAGCGCGTAAAGTTACGAAGGGGAGGGAAGGTTAATAATATTTAGGTGGCGAAGAAAAAACGAGGTCCGCGTGTTTACATCAGATCTCGTTTTTTATTATAGGGCTTTAGTAGAGTAACACTTATGTGTAATTAAAAGAATTGTATGTTTAATGAGGCAAATTGGTATCTACAGCGTATTTTATCGCTATTTTTAAGCTTGTAAATCTATTTTTTGTGAATTTTATTAGCAATAAAACGTATGCCCCAAAAAAGTGTTATTATAATGCATAGAATTATACACCATATCACTGATGATTTATTGTTAGCCGGAGATTCATTCCAATAATTAATCACTTGAAATACTGCAGAAATACTACTTATTACGGTTAAAACAAACAAGGAAATATTCATTTTGAAATCGTTTTCTTTATCGCGTTTACTGGATTCAATAGCGATCTTTTGCTCGATAATTTTTACCTTTTTGTTAAAGTACTCTTCCATGACGGTTAAGTTAGCCGTGTTAGATAAAAGTTCTGATATTTCCAGCTGATATCTATGCTTTCGTAACGCATTGATATATTTTACGTTTTCTTCATAAGATATGACCTCATACATCGAAGTTACCAAGGAGTGTGAATCTGACGTTATATTTTCTTTGGTGCTGATTATTTTATTGTTGGCATTCAGCAACATCCATAAATTTTGCGTTGTTTTTTCTTCTTCAATATATTCATGGAAAAATTTGATGTTGTTATCAGTGGTAACGAATATGCGAGATCCCCATAATGCAGAAACCATGTTACAATTATTAATTTCAGTGAATGGAATATCTTTTGACTTGAGGAGATACATCAGGCTTTTATTATTGTTATCTTCTGTAATATTGGGAGCATATTTCATCAATAAGAAAAGTATTTCTTTTGCGGTGTATGAGCAGTATTTTACTAAATTTTGGATGTGTACTTGACAAAAATAACATACCAGAGTATATGCAATTTTAGATTCCTTTTTTTGATTTTTCTTTACTACGCTTTTTGCCCAATTATCATAGTTGTAAAATATTTTTTGTACCGCAGAGTCACTTTTTGATAAATTATCTCGGCAAATCTTCTCTTTTAGTGACAATGTATCTTCTGCAGATAGACCGTCGCACGGAATTTGCTCTGTAATTACAATTGTTCCATATAGGTTAATAAACATGTCATAAGCTTTGCTTATTTTTATATGGCATTGAAAACTATCTTGCCGTATTAGCTGATAGTTGTTTGCTAAGCAGTAATTTTGCAAAAGCTTTGTAGAATTTTTACTTTCAAACACATCATATTGAGTTGTGCTGACTGTAAATATACACAAATTAAAATTTCGTAATAATTCCAGCAAGGAATTAATCGTGGATGGAGAATTGATCGGAGTAGATGTATTTATGTCATCTCGATAAATGCGAAAACCATCTATGCGGGCTTGAGCAGCAGCAAGCATATCATTATCACTATCACCTACATATACAGTATCCTCTTTTGATATATTGGTTTGCTCTATACATTTTTCTATTGATTCAGGCGATGGCTTGGGATTGGAATAGTCTCCATAACCGCAAATATAGTCAAAGTAACAATCTAAATTATGCTTTTTCAATATTTCAATGACGCGATCCTTCGGCTTTCCCGTTGCGATAGATAGCCTTTTTCCGCAATCAAATAATTGAACGATTGTCGCATAGGTATCATTGTATATTAAGGAACTGTTGCACATATATTCTTTAGATGTCGTTAGAAATGCATTTTCAAAGCATGAAAACTGCGAATCATCCTCCGCGTATCTATGATAGGTATCGCGTAAATCTTCTCCCAAAAACAAGGGGAGCTTTTCTTCATCATAATCTACGTTTATTGCATCAAATGCAGATTTATAGCATTGCTTCATTCCTTGCATTGTGTCAAATAACGTCATATCAAAATCAAAAATATAATGTTTGTATTCTTTCATGATTAGCTCCTATAGACAAGTTTTACCTGTACTAATTGTAGCATAAAGAGTAAACGAAGTCAAGAGCTTTGATTCGAATGAGCCCGGGCTCGTATTATGATTGATTATTTCAAAGCTGATCAAACTAAATTAAAATGGCTTTTTTCTTAAAAGACATTTCAATTTCTAATTCCTAATTTCTCATTTCTAATTTCTAATTTTTTGCCGCAGGCAAAACAACTCAGGGTATTCGCCGATGGCGAATATTCTCACGCTTGCCGCTTACAAGAGAGCTTGACGCGCTCTGCGCGGAGAATGCGAACCTACATCTCGCTGAAGCGAGATAGGTCGAATCCAATCTACCCATAGCCAACAAAAACACCCCCCAAAAATGGGAGGTGTTTTGTTGGCAGGGGTAGCAGGATTCGGACCTACGAGTGAGGGAGTCAAAGTCCCTTGCCTTACCGCTTGGCTATACCCCTATATGTTTGAGCGCAGCGAAAACATAATTTGACAGTCAGGTCAACATCATTGGACGAAGTCTACATCATTTTTGAGCGCAGCGAAAACATAATGTATCTTCCTGCCCTCATCAAATTTCAGCCTGTATATTCTACCACAAAATAACGCAGATGTCAAGTTAATTTTGAAAGTATTTTATTAAATGCAAAAAAAGTTTTGGAAATCACTTGACAAAATTACCCTTTAGTGGTATAATACCCCACGTATGAGGGAGTAGTAGGCGCCGCGCGGCGTACCAAGTCAACATACTGGCTTCCCGCCTGGCTTGGTTTAATTTGCAAGACTCATGTATCGCTAAGGTATGCCTATCATATCTTATTCTAGCTATACATGAACTACCTCTTTTTCTTTTTTCGTGTATAGTCTTGCGGCTATACATTTTTTGTTTTTTCGAGGGCATAGCCCTGCAAAGTGTTTAATGCAGAAAATAGCGAAAAATAGTCAAAAATGTCAATAATTATTTTCAAAATATAGGATTTAACAGGAGAAACGTGATGAACTTTGATTTTTTATTTTTCTTTAACAGTGTCCTTTTAGGAGTCGGTCTTGCGGCGGACGCCTTTACCGTATCCTTGGCAGACGGACTTACAGAGCCCTGCATGTGCAAGAAAAAAAGCATCAAAATAGCGGGCACCTTCGGCATTTGCCAGGGTCTTATGCCTCTTATCGGCTGGATATGCGTACATACCATAATCGAAGTGTTCAACGGCTTCTCGGTGCTTATCCCCTGGATAGCTCTCGGCTTGCTTTCCTTCATAGGCGGTAAAATGATCTACGAGGGCAGGCATGACGAATGCGAGGAATGCACCGGCACAGAGCTTACCACCAAGGCTATCATCCTTCAGGGAATAGCGACCTCTATAGATGCCCTTTCGGTAGGCTTTACCATTGCCCACCATAGCTTCATCGAAGCATTGGTCTCTGTCATCATCATCGGTGCCATCACCTTCGGTCTCTGCCTCGGCGGCATTTATATCGGCAAGACCTTCGGCAACAAGATAGCAGGCAAGGCTACTGTTTTCGGCGGTATCATCCTGATTTGCATCGGCATCGAGATATTTGTAAGCTCGCTGTTCTCCTGATTCCGCCTCATCGCCTAATCTGCGGCAATTCAAATAAAGCACATAAAAATACATAAAAGAGAGAATGAAAAAGCAACGGTTTTGAGCCTTAAAGCCTTAATAAACATTCTCTCTTTTTTATTTCGATACCTTGTGCAATGAATTTTCGGTGGTCAGAGCCGGATTTACACCTTTTTCTTTGATATCTTCTTCAAAATATCGGGTAAATAAACTATTCCCAGATAAATAATAATGATAGGGACGGTCGTGAGAAGATAGAAGTAAGGGTGAGGGATAATGCTGTAGAAGGTTTGCAGTATCGGGATCGAAGGAGTCACCGAATACATATAATTAACCTGAATTATCTCTCCTGCGGGATTAAGGATCTGATTTTCCAGGCAATAGGAGTTGATTCCCAGATTGATGATGTGTATAGCGGTATAGGAAGCAAGAGTGATACCGAGAGTTGAGCCGATGCATTTAGGATCCTTCTCAATAAGACCCAGCTTGAAGAGCAGAATGGGAATGCCAAACTCAAATGCGTGCGGGAAGTAATAGAATAGGAATGTACTACTGAAGATCTCATAGTGTGCTTGTCCCTGATTCATAACAAGCGCCGCAAGGGCACCAAGCGACCAAAGGAGAAGCAGATTTCCAAGAGCCTTGTTCCTCGTTAGCACCGCGATAGGAAGCACCATAGCCGTCAGCGAGCAAAGATGGAATGGGAGATACTCAAGAGGCGATCCCCAGGCTACAAGGTTAAATATGATAGCTGCAATTCCGCTGAGGGAAAAGACGAAAAGAACCGCAGTTTGCACCACCTCGTTCTTGTTTTTCAAAATAAAATATAAAATAATGTTCATAACGGCGGCCAAAACCAACGTTATAATATGTGTTATACTAAAAGTTCCCCAAGTCATAATATTAAAACCTCCTTCTTAATTTTACCCAATTAACCATGGGAAAGTCATCGTTTTTTGTGAAAATAAAAAGGAAATTTTATTATCTCATATAAATGTCATATAGTTCTTGCAAAAATCTCGGTTATGTGATAGAATAAAGCAAAGCAAAAATATATTATGACCTTTCTTTGATAATGAAATTGACCGCGCGGTTTGAGCCAAAAGCGAGCCCTACCTCGGCCGCGATGATGCATCGTCCGAGCTTTATCTTGGAAGAATGTTTTTGGGAAAAAAGCATAATAGATATCTATAAAACAGAGAAAAAAAGCAAACCAAACTATACAAAATAGTAGTATTTTGTCGAAAAAACGAGGAAAAACAAAAATGACCTTTCACAAACCAAAGAACGTAATCGAATACATAAAACTCTTCAGGCTCTATGAGGCGGCTTTCCCAAAAAGCGAGAAAAAGCCAATTTCCATGATACTGAAAATGTCAAAATGCGGTGCCACCGATATATGGTATTTTGAAGATAACGGTGCATTTTTAGGCCTGGCAATTACCATCAATAGCCCCGATATTATCCTCATCGACTATTTTGCCGTGAACGAAAAGTACCGCGGCAAGGGCAATGGCGAGAGGATGCTAAGGAGTATCATTTCCCACTATTCGGGCAAGGGGGTATTTCTTGAAATCGAGGTCCCCTATGAAACAGCAGAGAACTATACCGATCGCCTTCGCCGCCGTCGCTTCTATACCGAGCGCGTAGGCCTTATTCCAATGGAAACGAGAGCCTGCCTTTTCGGCGTGGATATGGAGCTTCTAGGCACAGATGGCTGCTACCTTTCCTACGATGAATATCGCAACTTCTATCTTAACAATTACGGGCGATTTGCTTATGATAATATTTCCCCGCCCAAAGGGAAATAATCGGTGAATTTTTGTTACAATCGCCGACTTTACGGAAGCTCGCAGTAGGTTTCTACAGCTTCGCCGTAAATTCGACAATTCTATCTAAAAATTCCCTCGCTTATTAAATGAATCGTGAATTTTTGACTATGATAGCCGACTTTACGGATGCTCGCAGTAGGTTTCTACAGCTTCGCCGTAAATTCGACAATTTTACAAAAAACACCTAAAATGCAAACTATACTTCCCAAAACAACATAAAAAGAGACTATTCCGAAAAATAGTCTCTTTTGCTATATAAGCATAAATTACTTAGTCAAGCTCTTATATTCGCTCTGATCGCCGAAGTTATCCTCGCCCATAAGAGCAGCAAAGGTGTGTGCGATCTGAATATTTTCGAAGGTCTTGCCATCGAAGAGCTCCGCGCCCTTGCCCCAAGCGAAAACGGGAACGTCAGCGGCAGAGTGATAGGTGTCATTGTAGTGAAGCTTACCGTCCTCACCGGGGAGGAGCATACCCGTCTCGTGGTCGGCGGTAATAAGCACGAGGGTCTCGGGATTATAGAATGCAAACTCCATAAATCTACCGATAGCCTGATTGAATCTTGTCACCGCAAGGAAGGTCTTGTCAATACTGTTGCTATGGCAATGCTTATCGATATGTGCCTCCTCGTACATAAGGAAGAAGCCCTTTTCATTAGCGGAAACTGTGGCGAGAGTATCCGTAATGCGCTTTTCGATGGTATCGTTAACGTACTTTTCTGTGTAGTAGTCATAGCCGCAGTCGATGATCATACTGTATTTCTTGATGGATTCAGCCTGAGAAGCCATAATATCCGCGGTGTTGTTTCTGCTGTCTGCGTGGGCAGAGAAGCTGGAGGGAGTAGCGCCGGTGTTGATCTCGGTGGACATAACCGCGCCGGCCTTGCCCATCTCAATCGCAAGCTCCGTTAAGGACTTGATATCGTTTTGGTTCTCGTCACGTCCTATATATTCGTTAACAGTCTTGTATCCGCAGGCAAGAGCAGTTCCGCCTGCCGCGCTGTCGGTAATGCCCGAGAGCGATTCGGTTCTGGAATAGCCAAGGTAAGGAAGCATATATCCGTAGAAAATATCCTCTCCGTCGCTATATTCGCAGTTATTTTCCATGTAATCAAAGAGCAGAGTCTGGTAAACGCCCATTCCGTCGCCGATAAGCATAATGAAGTTCTTCGCCTCTTTAACAATAGGCTGATGAACGCTCGCGCCCTCGGGTAAGGTCGCCTCATATCCTGCCGCAGGCGCATAGGTCTCCATAAAGAAGTAAGCCGCCGCCGCGATAACGAAGTAGTCGCCCTCAAGAGCAATGCTACCGCCACTTGCAAGCATAGCGAATTCCACGCCCTTCGTATCAGCGTCAAGCTCGCCTGAAATAGCCCTCGATGTCTCGCCAACTACGATCTCGTGGTCGCTTGCAGCTGCGCTGTCGTCAACTATATCCAGCTTAACGCCAAGCTCCTCGTAAGCGCGGGTCTTGATATACTCAGCCGCGCGTCTGTTGTAATCAAGTCCCTCTTCATCGTAAACGATGACGTAGTCCGAGAGCTTGACCCCTGCAATCACCGGGGGATTAAATCCGGCGATTATTCTGTTAACGAAGTCGCATGAGGTGAGCGATACCAGCATAGTAAAGATCATACAAATAACTAAAATGAGAGATATTTTTCTTTTCATATAAGCCTCCTTGAATGTTTTATAGCAACAGTATACCATATAAAAGAAAAAAATTCAAGTCCATTTTTAGATATAAAAATACACAGCTACTAAAGAAATACTTTTTGTGTAATGCATAGTGTGGGTGTGGGATTAAGAGCATAGCTCAACTACGTCGAGAGTTTAGCAAACGGCGATAGAACAAAAAACTTAAATAAAAAGGAGAAAACCAAAGGTTTTCAACCCTGATTTTCTCCAGATTATTTATGGTAGTGGTAGGAATATTTAGTTAATGCGTATACCTGCCGTTTTTTGTTCGGTTATGCCTAAATGCGCCATCCTCAAAATTAGAAGAAGGTTTTTTCTTCTACTACCTCAGGATGAGCCTTGATGTACTTCGACCACTTGATATAACCGTAGGTAGTATTGGTGAGGTAACCTACCTTGAGGGGAAGGAGTACCCACTGACCTGCCATGATGTTGATAGCTGCCTCGATGATGGAGCAGATGTACCAAGCGATCCACTGCTCGCGGAAGCGGAAGAGAATTGCAAGACCGTTTACGATACCAACCGCGGATGCGCAAGCATCAAGGTAGCAAACAACGGTAGCAAGGATCTCGTTGCCGCCGAAGAGGTCGGTGGCGATGTCAAGACCGGAGAGGAAGTAACCTACAACGATGGTCCAGACAACGATACCCGCAATAAGCAGGATCTCCTGCCAGCCCTTGAGGGTTCTTACCTTGGTAAGCTCCTCGTCGTCGGTATCCTTCTTTTTGTTCCAGTTAATGAAGCTTGCGATATCGCAGGGAAGCCAGAAGAAGAGGGTAACTGCCATAGTAGCAAATCTATAAGCAAGAACGATGCAGCAAAGGATCTCAACGATCTCAACGAATACAGAAACGATGAAGTTCCACTTAGACTGCTTGGAAATGAGAAGCTCGCAGAGGATGTTGAGGAAGGTATCTGCAAGGTAAAGCGCCATGATCCAGATACCGCTGACACCGTTAAGTCCCTCCTCGGGAGCAATAATGGAAATAACCGCGGAGAGGATCATAATTCCGAGGAACCAAGTCTTTTCGTAAAGAGTGAAGTGCTGACCGAAGAAGTACATAATTCCAACCGCGATAGCAACAAGAGCAACGGCGAGAGCTACGATGAAGGTGTAGCTTGCCTCGTCGGCGTGAGAGTCCTTAGCGGCCGCTCTGATTTCCTTCTCGGTGCCTTCCTTATGTAAAATTACGTATTCATCGCTGCCTGCCTCACGATAGAGGTAGCCTTCGATCTTGGTAGCGTCACCAAGCTGGAGCCACTCTTCAATAGTGAAGGTGATAACTGCGGAATACTGACCGTCCGCGCTTTCAAATTCAACGGGGCAGAGGGTGTATTCATCCTCGCTGTACTCCTCATCCTCGGGAGTTGTGAGTCTGATCATTGTAACTGTGCCCTCGAGCTCGTAGTTGCCAATGGGGCGATTTACCTGCACAATGCCAACTATAGTTAGCGTAAGTGCGGCAACAAGGGTTACAATAAGGGAAACAAGACCGATGGTCTTAACTGTCTTTTTGTGTTCGGTGAGGAAGGCATCAACCTTTGCCCACCAAGCCTTAATAGGCTCGATAATCTTTTCTTTCATCTTTTTCTCCAAATTAAATTTTTATTACCGGGTGCGGCATTTGCCGATTTTTTTGCGCCTTTACCGGCATTGGGCGGTTCTTCGATTTTTACCAAGGGAACGTCGGGCAAAGCCTCCACCTCTTTTCTTTTATCAAACTAAAATACGACCCGACAAAAACTGACAAAATCGCATTTTCGTCTAGCATTATATCACAAAATTTTCACAAGGTCAATATATTTTTATAAAAAAGTAGAAAAGTATCGTAGCTTTGCGCCGCAGAGGCTTGAAAATGATGTTTGCCGCTGGCAAATGATATTGCTTCGTAATGATGTCGGCTTTGCCTTATGATGTTTGCCGTTGGTAAATATATCATTGTGACCATCGGGAGCTATATCATTTCCACAAAGTGGATATACCATTTTTGCGGTAGCAAAAACATCATTTCATGCCCTTTTGGTATGGAAAAAGAGCGAGATTTTTTCCTCGCTCTTTTTCGTGGTACTTTTCAATTATAAATTCCCGTTAATATTCGCTTTGATCATATTACCTATCTCGTATGCCAGCTCCGCCGCGGGCTTTTTCTTTCCGGAAAGCAGCCAAATATAGATGGAGGTAGCAACACCGCCGGTAAACATAGCTGCAGAGGTCTCAACAGATGCGTGGAGCTTCATGCCTGCGGCAACGCTTTTTTCCAGCCTCTGCTTGGTATCGCGGTAGTTCTGCTCGGTGATGATGGTCATCATAGTGGGGAAGAGGTCGCTCTTCAGTATATTTTCAACCAGCTCGCTGTTGTTATCAAGATATTCTATGGCTTTCTTAACGTATTCGATGGAGTAATCCGCAGTATTCTCGGACTTTTCTGTAGACCAAAAGTTAAGCTCAAAGCTATCGCGCAGGGATCTTGTAAAGCAAGCGAGAAAATTCAGCTTATCGGTGTAGTGCTTATAGAAGGTAGCCCTTCTGATTTTTGCTCTCTCGCAAAGCTCGTTTACAGTAATCTCTTCAAAGTGTTTTTCCTTAAGAAGCGCAATAAAGGCATCAGAAAGCGCTCTTTTGGTCTTTCTGACTCTTAAATCTTCTTTCATTTTTTGTCCTCCTTGTAATGTATATGTCGAGTCGTTCTGCGACAAATTTTATCCAACATACATATTGTACTAGTTTTGTCAAATAAAGTCAAGAGTTTTCATGAAAAAAATAAAAATTTTTGATATTTTCATTTTTGCGATTTTTTCATGATATCAAAAAAGTAAAGAAAATGGTCATAATATGGATAATTTTACATTATTTTTGCTCTCCGACTTGAAAATGGGGAAAAGAAGTTGTATAATTAAATAAAGAAGATTTTAACAAAGCCCTAAAGGGGCAAAAAGGAGATAAAAATGTTAGAAGCAAAATTACTTGAAGAAATTCTCGGCGTTGCCACCTCCACGGGCGCGGACTTTGCCGAGGTTTATTGGGAGCTGACGAGAAACGGCACTATAACCCTCCTCAGCGAGAGAATAGACGCTATTTCGGATAACACCGTCTCGGGCGTAGGTATTCGCGCCTTTCTCGGAACGAGAACCGTATACGGCTCTACCTCCGACCTTTCAAGAGAGGGACTTATTAAGTGCGCAAGATCGGTAGCCGAGGCTATGGGAGAGGGAAGAGCAGAGATGAATATAGTCCTGAAGCCCACCGCGGTAAATGACATTCACCCCGTGAAGATCAATCCCGCAGAAGCGGATATAAAGGATAGATGCGACCTTCTCCGCCTTGCTACAGGCGCGGCGAGAGCTTATGACAAGAGAATCGTTCAGTCGGTGGGAAATCTTATCACCGTTGACCATACAATACAGATCGCCAACACCGAGGGCCTTCTCAAAACCGACCGCCACGTTCGCACAAGAATGGCAGTCAACGCGGTTGCGTCCTCCGGCTCCGAGAATCAGAGTGGCTCCTGCTCTCCCGGACGCGGTATGGGACTTGAGGTGTTCGACCTCTTCAATCCCGAGGAAATAGGAAGAACTGCGGCGGCTCAGGCTATCACTAACCTTGAGGCGGACTATTGCCCTGCAGGACAGATGCCTGTTGCTATTGAAAACGGCTTTGGCGGAGTTATCTTCCACGAGGCATGCGGATATTCTCTCGAGGCTACCTCTGTTGGCACAGGTCGCTCTCAGATGTGCGGCAAGCTTGGCCAAAAAATCGCTAACGAGAAGGTTACAGCTATTGACGACGGAACTATTCCCAATGCTTGGGGCTCTGTGAACATTGACGACGAGGGTAACCCCACTCAGCGCAACGTGCTTATTGAAAACGGCGTTCTCAAGGGCTATATGATCGACCGTCTCGGCTCTCGCAGAATGGGTATGCCTATGACGGGTAACTCCCGCCGCCAGAGCTACGCCTACGAGCCTACCTCAAGAATGACTAACACCTTCATCGACAATGGTCCGGATAAAAACGAGGATATTATCGCGTCTATCGAGTACGGACTTTATGCTAAATCTATGGGTGGCGGCTCGGTTAACCCCCTTACGGGCGCGTTCAACTTCGCCGTTAACGAGGGCTACATAGTAAGAAACGGTAAGATCTGCGAGGCGGTAAGAGGCGCAACCCTTATCGGCACAGGCTCGGAGATCCTTCAGGATATCGATATGGTAGGCCAGAATCTGGATACCGCTCAGGGTATGTGCGGCTCATCCAGCGGTAGCGTTCCCACCGACGTAGGTCAGCCCCTCATCCGTGTTTCAAAGATCACAGTAGGAGGTAGATAAGATGAATTATCAGCTTTTGAAAAACACCATTGAGGACGAGGCGAAAAAGCAGGGCCTCGCCGAATATGAAATATACTATATGGCAAACGAGGAGCTGTCTGTTGACACCCTTAATAAAGAGCCAAACTCCTTCTCCGCAGGCGTAAGCGGCGGCATCTGCTTCCGCGTGCTTCATAACGGCAAGATGGGCTATGCCGCATCCGAGCTTATGGAGGAGGGAGAAATGCGCGCCCTTGTATCTCGTGCCGTTGCCAATGCGGGAGCAACCGAGAAGCCCGATACCGTAGGTATCTACCACGGCTCGGAGTCTTATGCAGAGCTGAAAAACAAGGAATACACCCCAAAGAGCGCGGCTGAATTAAAGAAGCTCTGCGCCGACCTTGCCGAGGAAATATACAGAAGCTCGGATAAGGTAACAGGCGGCACAGCCACCTACGGTGTTACCGCAGGCTTTACAGTTCGTCTCTCTAACTCTCACGGCTTAAATCTTGAAACCAAGTGCGGCCTCAATCTTCTCCAGCTTCAGGCAGTTATCTGCGACGACGGAAAGTATGAGAGCGCATACGATATGAAGGAGCTTTCCGATGAGCCCCTCGACCTTAAGTCTCTTGCATCCGACGTGGTTGAAAAGGCTATCGTCAAGGCAGGCGCAGGCCTCACCGAGTCGGGTAAATACAGCGTAGTTTTCAGCCCAAAGCAGATGAGAACAATTCTCTCCGCCTTCGTCAGCGTTTTCTCCGCAAGAGTTGCCCAGATGGGCATGTCGCTCCTTAAGGATAAGGAGGGCGAGAAGATCGCATCAGATATTGTTACCATTACCGACGATCCTATGCGAGAGGGCGTTTCTATTCAGACAAACTTTGATGCAGAGGGCGTTGCCGCTTACCGCAAGTCTGTAGTTGAGGGCGGTGTTCTTAAAACCCTTCTTCACAATAGAGAAACAGCTCTTAAAGCAGGAGTAGAAAGCACCGGTAACGCAAGCAAGGGAAGCTACGCATCTCCCGTTGCCATCAGCCCCTACGCATTCTGCCTCGAGGCAGGCGAGCATACCGAGGATGAGCTTCTTAAAATGGCAGAGGGTGGTCTTTATATCACCGAGCTTAAGGGTCTGCACGCTGGCGCGAATGCTACAACAGGAGACTTCTCCATCGAGGCGGCAGGCTTCAAAATCGAGGGCGGCAAGCTTGGCGCGGCAGTAAAATCCTTTACCATCGCGGGTAATTTCTTCGACCTTCTTAAATCCATCGCTGCCATCTCCGACAAGGTTGAGGTAGGCGTAAGCGGCGGCTTCACCACCTTCGGCTCTCCCGCAGTCCTCGTTCATAATATGAGCGTAGCAGGAAAGTGATCTTGAGAAAAGCGGCGAGTGTAATTTATTCTCCTGCCCCTCAAGAAAGTCTGAAGCTGCAGGCAATTTATTGAGATTAGCATTTTTCACAACTGCAAAATTCGGCGAGAATAGGGGGGAAATGTAAACTATCATTTCCAAAACAACCTATTTTTGTCAAAAATACAAGATCGGCGTTATCAGACGTTTCCTCAAACAACATAGCGGTAATCACAAGTCCACTTCTCTGTCGCTTGGGCGAATTATCCGTAACGCCGATTTTTTTCTGTTTTTTTGAAATTTATGTAACCTTTTGCCATATTCGGTTGTCTTATATAGTGAAAGGAGTTCGTATACTTCAAAAAATACAAATGAAAAAGGAGAAAATATATGAAGCTAAGAAGCCTTTTATCCCTCATTATTGTAATCGCAACCGTTATGCCTGTCACCTTCCGCTGTGATCTTTGGAATGATAATGATCCCGATTATGAGCCATATGTGGAGGACTTTTGTTATTCCATCACTACCGATAAAGAAGATTACAGCTACGGTGATGAGATCGAGCTGACTGTTTCATTGCAGATTTCAAGACAGTGGCGAGATGAGGAGATTAACTTCGTGATCTCCCTCGGAGAATCCCCTGTTTATGAGATCTTAGGAGATGGCTCGATCTTTTTTGAAAATGTCAATCCCAGGGACTATTGTTGCAAAACGGGAGCCGAAGAAAAAATGACGGCTAAATTTATGATCAGGATAAACGCTCCTACATACACCACAAATATTTTTCCCATCTCCATATCATCCTTCTCTCATAAGTATGCGGATGATCAATCATCGTGGTTAGTAAACGAGCTTCGGTCGATTGCCTATATATGTGACTCTCAGGGCATAATGATTCATCAGATGCCCATCAGCTACAACCATTTTGACGGCAAGGGTCACCACACCCGTAAGGCCGGCTTCACCTCAGGCCAAAAAGAAATGCTTGTAGCCAGCTATAACCGCGAGTACCTGGCAGGGGTCAGCGTAGAAGAGCTTATGGATAGATACGTATGCGATGATTTAGGTAGAGATAATGCAGTGCTTCTTTGGAGAGAGCAAGACAATGACATATATTCTTATAGCTACGTTTCCTCCGGCATTCGCTTTAAGATCTATTTCCCCAAGGATCACGAGTTCTTGAAGGTAAGACAAGAGGAATATAATAGGGAAACCGGTAAGGCGGTCTTAGATCAATTTTTGCTTCTCGCCCTTGAAAGCGGGGCGATCACCCGGGAGGAATATGATCTCGAGATGGCGCGAATTTCCAATGAAGAGCAGATCATAAGCGTAAGTACGGGGCTGTATCTTGGCGATAATCCGATCATAACTCCCATCAGATTCCAAAGCGATCTGGTATTCACGGTTCCCGAAGGCGATGATCGCTTCAATAAAGTAATCACTATTACTAATAACTGATTGAAAGCGAAAATAACCAAAAAAGTAAACCAATGTTTTCAAAATAACTATATTTTGATCAAAAAAGTATCGTTTTAACAAAATCCACTTCCGAAGAAATTCACTAATCTTTGGTAGTGGATTTTTTGTTTTTGTTATTAACGAACATCTCTTGGCGGTAATAAAAGCTCTATTGATTTTCGGAGGTGCTGCCTCGGTGGCGGAATATTTTGAAAATATTTTGTTTATATTTTAACAAACCCCTTGACGAGAACGAATATTTGTGCTAAAATATTACGGTAAAAAATATTTTCATAAGGAGTATATAAATATGGCAACTTACAATAAGAAGAATATTGAAGACGTAGTAGTATCCGGAAAAACCGTGCTTGTTCGCTGCGACTTTAACGTTCCTATGAAGGACGGCGTTATCACCTCTGATAAGAGAATCGTTAGCGCGCTTCCTACTATCCAGTACCTTCTTAACAATGGCGCAAAGGTTATTCTTTGCTCCCACATGGGTAAGCCCCACGCAATCCTCACAGAGGGCTTCGGACTTACCAAGAAGGAAAAGAAGGCTGTTGAGGCTCTTCCTGCAGAGGAGCAGGCAGCTGCTACCGCTGATTATCTTGCAAAGGCTCTTGTAGCTGACAAGAAAAAGCTCACTCTTAAGCCCGTTTGCGCAAGACTTAACGAGCTTCTCGGCGAGGGCACAGTAACCTTCGCAGAGGACATTATCGGCCCTGATGCAAAGGCAAAGGTTGCCGCTCTCGAGGCAGGCAAGGCAGTTCTTCTTGAGAACACACGTTTTGATGCTCGCGAGACAAAGAACGGCGCAGATCTTGCAAAGGAGCTTGCTTCCTACGCTGATATCTTCGTAAACGATGCATTCGGCGCGGCTCACAGAGCGCACGCTTCCACAGCAGGTGTTGCAGATTACATTCCCGCAGTTTGCGGTTACCTCATTGAGAAGGAGATCTCCGTAATGGGTAAGGCTCTTTCTAACCCCGAGCGTCCCTTCGTTGCTATCCTCGGCGGCGCAAAGGTTGCTGATAAGCTCAACGTTATCGATAACCTTCTTACAAAGGTTGATACACTCATCATCGGTGGCGGTATGGCATTCACATTCGCTGCTGCTCGCGGTCTTTGCGTTGGTAACTCTCTCCTTGACGAGACCAAGCTTGACTACTGCCGCGAGATGATGGCTAAGGCTAAGGAGAACGGCGTAAACCTTCTTCTTCCTATCGACAATGCAGTTGCTGATTCCTTCCCCAATCCCATCGACGGTCCTATCGACGTTGAATACGTTGATTCCGACAAGATTCCCGAGAACAAGGAAGGCCTTGATATCGGTCCCAAGACTGCAAAGCTCTTCTCCGATGCAGTTATCTCTGCAAAGACAGTTGTTTGGAACGGCCCCATGGGCGTATTTGAGAACCCCACTCTTGCTAAGGGTACCATAGCAGTAGCAGAGGCTCTTGCACAGTCCAGCGCAACCACAATCGTAGGCGGCGGCGACAGCGCAGCAGCATGCGAGCAGCTCGGCTTCGCAGACAAGATTACTCACATTTCTACAGGCGGTGGCGCATCCCTGGAATTCCTTGAGGGTAAGGATCTCCCCGGCGTTTCCTGCCTCCTCGACAAATAATTTTTGTATATATCCGCCTTTTCTTGCAAGCTCGCTGTAGGTCTCTACAGCTTCGGCAAGAAGAAGCCGAATCTATCCTAAAAATTCTTTTGCCGAGACCTTGGATAAGTAATTTTTGGCTACATTCGCCGTTTTCTCGCGACTTGACGTAGGTCTCTACGCCTTCGGTGAGAAGAACGACAATTCTATCTCAAAAATTCCATTATCCAACTCGACAAATAATATATGCCTTCCCCAGCGGGGGAAGGGGGACCGCTTCAGCGGTGGATGAGGTGTTGCATTCAAATCAGAACAAAGTCCAAATTATGTTGTATCTTCAAATGATATGCAACACAATGCGCTCTCTTTGGCAAACATTATTCTGTGAACAAAAGCGCATCAAATGCAAACCCAACTTTACAAAAACCCTGATTTAACAAACAAAAGTGCCTGCGGAGCTTCGCAGGCACTAAAAACAAATACATAGAAATTGGAGTTCTACAAATATGAGAAGAACAGTAATTGCAGGCAACTGGAAAATGAATATGACGCCTGCTGAAACCAAGACTTTTATTACCGAGCTTGCTCCTATGGTAGCAGGCATGGATAAGTGCGACATCGTGCTTTGCGTTCCTTACGTTGACATTGCGACAGCGGTAGAGGCTGCTCGCGGAACCAACATTCATATCGGAGCAGAGAACGTTCACTATGCGGAGAGCGGTGCTTTCACCGGCGAGATCAGCGCGAAGATGCTCACTGAGATCGGCACAGAGTACGTTATCGTTGGTCACTCCGAGCGCCGTCAGTATTTCGGCGAGACAGACAACACCGTTAACCTTCGCACCAAGGCTGCTCTTGCGGCAGGCCTTAAGGTAATTCTTTGCCTTGGAGAGGTTAAGGACGAGCGCCTTGCAGGTATTACCGATGAGGTTGTTTCTATGCAGACAAAGCTTGATCTTGCAGGAATTTCGGTAGACGATCTTAAGAACGTTATCAACGCTTACGAGCCTGTTTGGGCTATAGGTACAGGACTTACTGCTACTCCCGAGCAGGCTGACGAGACCTGCGGAGTTATCCGTAAGACTATCGCATCCCTTTACGGCCAGGCTGCCGCAGAGGAGATCACTATTCAGTACGGCGGCTCTATGAACGACGGCAATGCGGCTGAGCTTCTTTCCAAGGTTAACGTTGACGGCGGCCTCATCGGCGGCGCGTCTCTTAAGACCGATAAATTCACAGCTATCGTTAAGGCAGCAAACTAAATTCACATATCAGGCGCGGTTTTCCTTCCGCGCTTGTTTTTTTATGCCTCGGAACGGCGACTTAAATAATCTCCGCTTTGTATGGGTTTGATTTTCCCCTTACAATTAATGCTGAAATTCAATATTTATATTCAATTTTCTACATTTAATTATATATATTTAAAAGGGGCGCGGCGAGTCTCCCCGGATTTTGCCTGCGATTTAAGTATGTTTATTTTGTTTTTTCGCTGTTTTTGCCGCCGCGTTGTCCTCATGTGCGAAAAAATGTAGGCAGAAATCTCGAAAAAAATGATATCCTTTCAAAAAACAACTCCAAAAATCAAAAAAATATAGAAAAAAACTGCTAAAATCTTTAAAAATATTTTAAAAACTCTTGAAATCTATATAATTATGTGATATAATCATTTGTGAATAATAGTTTAATTTTACATATTCTCGGATTTTTATCAAATTCATGATTCAGCCCTAAAATGTGATTTTTTCGCGTTTTTCGGCAAAGCGTTGGTCAAAAATCCCCGAAATCTGCTTTTTTTGCTTCATTTAGCAAGAAAAAAAGCGTTTATCGAGTTGATAAAAAACGGTTTTATAAGGATTAAATACTGTTTTTTGTAAACTTAAGTAGTAAAAAACGGCATTTATCACAAGAGATCCGGAGGGAATATGGTGGATAATTACCGTTCTCCGGCAATCAAAATTCAGTAAAATGCGGAGCTTGCCGCTTAAAAATACGATCAGACAAAAAAATTTAATAAAAAAATCCCAAAACGAAGAAAGAGAGATTACCGATCATGACACAGAAAATGGAAAAGGCCGTTCTCAACATCAACAACGCAAGAGTATCTGAGTGCTTAGCAATCAACAAGAGCACACAGAAGTACGTTAAGAAGAACATTGCAGAGTGCAAGAAGGTTGCTCGCGAGCTTAAGAAGGCTGACGCTACCTACACCAAGGCAAACGAAGCATTCACAAAGAAGCACGATGCTCCCAATCAGCAGCTTCTTCTCAACGCAAAGGCTCATCTTGAGAACTGCATCGTTGGCTACAACACCATCGTTGGCAACATCAATTCCGCGCTCGTTACCATTAAGTCCAACTACGATGCTATCTACGAGTCCATGAAGGCTGTAGATGCTACAAAGGCTTCCTACCACGCAACCGACTACGACGATTATAGCGCAAAGATCGAAAAGGCTATGGCTGCTATTGCTAAGTCTCTTAGAAGCTGCAAGTCTGTAGAAAAGTAATAATTATCAGGATTAAACTACAAGGAGAAATAGTAATGAATAAGATTAACAAGACATTAGCTGTTGTAGATAAGGCAAGAGTATCCGATCTCACCACACTCAGAAACACTCAGGAAAAGTTCCTTGACAAGAACCTCAAGGCATACAAGAACGTTGCAGATCAGATGAAGAAGGCTGACAAGGCATACGTTAAGGCAAGCAAGGTATTCGAGAACGACGGTAGCGTTCTTAACGCTCACTACCTCAAGGAAAAGAGAGCTGCTCTCGATTCCTGCGTAAACACCTTCAACCATCTTACACAGAATATCAACTCCACCATCGATTCCATCAAGGGCATTTACGAGCAGCTTAACGCGGCAGTAAACGTTGTTGATGCAGAGAAGGCAGCTAAGCAGGCTGAGGACTTCAACAAGTACAACTCCAAGATTGCCCGCACAATCAATAAGATCAAAGATAGCCTTGCAGGCTACCCCCACTATTAATTCTGGTATTGGGATATACGGAGGCGATAAGCGATGAGCTGTCGCCTCCTTTTTTAACCGACCGTTGCGGACGCGGACCCGACAAGCCTGAGAGCATTGCGCAAAAGCACGGCGCGCTGTATACCGCCTTCATAAGATCCATTCGGTAGCTTTCCGGATCCCGGTGTACCCCGATTAACGCGGATGAAGAGGCGCGGTTATACGCGCTATGTATATAACCCTACTGCCTGAGAGCTTATGTGCTGAGGCGTAGGGGGGCTTTAGGCTGGATATGGTAAAATCCACCGAAAAGTGCAGATTTTGAAAACTTTAGTTGCGGTTTTGTTAACTTGCGGTAAGGTCTTTTACCACAGAAAGAAAATACTTTGCCTCGCCACAGTGCGGAGAAAGAGGATCAAATGAGTGAACTGAGAAAAGAGAAAAAAGCCGAGATCAAAAAATGTGCGGCTGAATATCAAAGGGAAATAAGGGCGGAGAAAAAGAAGCTCCCCGCAGCCCTTGCCGCATACAAGAAGGTAGCGGTATCGCTTAAAAGCGCTGTGGAAAAGTGCGAGAGAGCAGAAAAGAAATGCAGTAGGCGCTCTACCGAGAAAAACGAACTCGTTTGTGATTTCGCGATTGCAAAGCTTATCGACGCGGTATTATCTCACAACGAGGCGGCGACAAAGGTCAACTCCACGGTAGAGCTTATCGACAAAAAATATCTTGAGATGTACGAGATATCTCTGAAGCTCGAGGGCAAGGAGGCTCTCGCTGTGGCTAACAAGAGAATGAGCTTTATCCGCAAGGTCACCTTCCAGATCAACGAGGCCGAGGAAATTCTCGCGGGTATGGAGATCCCCGAGGTCAATGCCGAGACACGAGAAATAATCTCTTGGAAAAAGCGCGGGGATAATTTATCCTCCGAAACCTCCTCCGGCGCGTGGGATGCCCACGATATTCAGAACGCCATAACCGAGGCAAAGCTGGAGCTTGCCTATCACATAAAGCACTGCAAGCTCTACTCCCAGAGGCTTGTAAAGCTGGCTGAGACCTATTTTAAGGCGAAGGCAAAGCAGGATGCAAGACCCGGCGCAAAGAGAGAGCTTGCATTCAATATGGCGAGGGAAGAGTACCTTTCGGCACTCTCCGAATACAATACGGCGGCGGCTAAGATGAACCGCTGTGTTGACAGAGTCTTTGACGGCTATGACGATCTGAAAAAGGTGCTTTCTAAAAAGCGTAAGCGCGCGGCTTTCCGCGTAGCGGCAGAGCAGGACAGATATGCAAAGGCCGTAGAGTCCAAGCTTTCGGAAATTCGCAAGCCCATCATAGAGGCAGGTATTCCGTCTGTTAAGTAATCCGTCAGAACGGTTTATAGCGGTTTTTTAGCAGAAAAACGCAGAAAAATATCAAAAAATGTTAATATTTCTTAAATTTTTTTAATTTTTTTCGTAAAAGCTATTGACTTCCTGCAACACAATCTGCTATAATAACTACGTAATATTAAATTTAAAAATTTTTATATTTATTCCGAAATGACGGAGAAAGAGGTAACTATGAATAAGTACGAAATGGTTGAAGCAAGACAGCAAGCCAAGTACGCACTTAACGAGGTTCAGACCAAGAGCAAGGGTGTTGACACCAGCATTCTGGAGTGCAAGCACAAGGCTAAGGATGTTAAAAAGGCTTATGAGAAGCACGAGAAGGTAGCTAGAAACTACGACAGATTCAGCAATTGGCCCATTATCGGCGCAAGAATTGAAAACAACTTAGACGTTGCTTATGCTAAGCTTGTAACTACCGCGCAGAACTACAAGGAAACTCGTCAGGAGCTTGACGAGGATATCAACGAGATCAACACAAAGTACGGTGAGATCAAGGAAACACTTGCAGGCTGCAATGACAAGAGACTTCCCAAGACCGAGCGCGAAAGCAACAAGTTCAATGAAAAGACAAGACGCAGCGTAAACGAGATCGATAACTATCTTGCAGATGTTGCTAACTTCCTCAGCACAGTTGAGCTTCCCACAGATGCACCTGTAGTGGAGCCTGTAGTTGAGCCCGTATTAGACTTCGAGCCCATCGTTGAGCTCGAGCCCGTAGTTGAGGAGCCCGTAGTTGAGGAGCCCGAGGAAGAGTACGAGGAGTACGAGGAGCCCGCACCCGCACCCGCACCTGCTCCCACACAGCAGCAGTACCAGCCCTCCATCAACAACTTCTATCCTCCCATGTATCCCCCGCAGTATCCTGCATATCAGCAGCCCACACCTCCTTCATACATTCCTTATCCCTTCCCTGTGCCCTCCTTCAATCAGCCCGCACCTGCTCCCGCACCTGCGCCTGCTCCCGAGGCACCACAGCCTAAGGTTGCACCCGTCTCCATCGACGTGTCCAACATTGTTGAGAAGGCAGTTGCTGACACAATGAAGAAGTTTACAGCTGTTCTTGAGAAGAAGGTTGAAGAGTACGTTGCTTCCATCGTTCTTCCCGATCCCGTAGTTGTTCAGCCTGTAGTTGTTGAGCCCGCACCCGCTCCCGTAGTAGAGCAGGTACCCGTTACCGAAACAGTTGTTGTTTCCAAGACTCGCGGCGCAGAAGAGATTGCAGCTCTTGAGGAAAAGATCCTTGAGGATGAGCAGTTTGTTATTGATAAGCTTACCGCTATGCTTGCTAAGGTTCAGGAGCTTGCTGAATCTATGGCTACTGCAAGCGAGAAGTATCATGACATCGCTTCCAAGCAGAGCGCTACTAACGATCTCCAGAAGCAGACCAACGATATGCAGAGACATACATACCGTGAGCAGCAGGGTATCCAGGTTAGCCAGAGAGTTGTTGGCCAGGATCAGGCGGCTGTTGCATCTGATCAAATCATTCTTGCTGAAGAGCAGAGAGCAATGGTTGAGCGTCAGGCAGCTGTTAACGAGTCCCAGCTCGCTGTAATCGATACTCAGGCAGTTGTAATCGAGACTCAGGCTACTCTTGAGGAAGCTATGAAGTCCGTAATGCAGGCTCAGAAGGATATCATCCGTACTCAGCAGTCCATCATCAACAACAACAATAAGAGCGTAGCTGCTAACGCAGAGCTTGTTGGCAAGCAGATCGAGGTTCTCGCTCTCCAGAAGGATGCTATGACCGCTCAGAAGCAGATGCTTCGCGAGCAGAAGGCTCTTACAAAGGAAGAGGCTCCTCGCAAGAGAAGAGCTGAGAAGAAGGAAGCTCCTGTTGTAGAAGAGACTCCTGTAGTAGAAGAAGCTCCTGTAGTAGAGGAAACTCCCGTAGTAGAGGAAGCTCCTGTTGTTGAGACTCCTGTAGTAGAGACTCCTGTAGTAGAAGAAACTCCTGTAGTAGAGGAAGCTCCTGCTGCAGAGGTTATCGAGCAATAATTTATAACTCGCAAATCTAAATGTAAAATAAATAAAAAACTTCCGCAGATTTCGGTTTGCGGAAGTTTTTTAGTGTAAAAATATGTGATGTATCAAAAAGAGCATGCATTCACCAAACCCAATTGTAAAGAATAGAATATCAAGAGAGTAAAGCGGATTATCCGAATCTTAGGTGGGAATGCTCTGCTTTGATAAAAATCTTATATTGCTTTGGGAGTTGTTACTCCGGAAGAACATACATAAAATGCTTTTTTGCCTCTTTGGCCAAAAATGTTGAAAACAGTCGAATTTGTAAAGCACTATTTGCATTTTCAGGCTTTCTGTCGAAAAAGTACTAAAAACAAAAAAAGACCACACTCGTCTCCCTTCTTCAGTCGAGACGAAAAATCGCTAAAAACAAAAAAAGAAGCCCACACTAGGGCTTCCTTCTTTAGGTCAGATAACTACTGTGTCATCAGCCGTATCCTCAACCTCAGCAACTGCAAGCTGAACGTGATATGCATCGATTACGGCCTCTTCAAGAGCTGCTCTGAAGTCAGAATTGATGGGATGAACGATATCTCTGTAGGTGCCATCGGGATTCTTTCTGGAAGGCATAACGATGAAATATCTTTCTCTCGCGAAGATAACCTTGATATCATGAATTGCGAGACAGTCCTCGAGAGTAACCGAAACAACGGCCTTCATAGGACCTTCATCAAAAAACTTTCTGACCTTGATGTCTGTGATTCTCATGCTTTGACTCCTTGTTTTTAGTATAAACTTGAAAAAATTCAGTTATAGATATATTATACACCAATTTCGTGAATAATATCCATCTAAAACATTAGTAAATCTTTAATTATTTGTGAACAAATCGTAACATTTGTAAAAAAACATCTATTATGAGGTGAAATGAATGCCTAATAAAAACGAGCAAATATTCTCTATATCCGAAAAAAAGCTGCATTTTGTGGGTATAGGCGGTGTATCCATGGCATCCCTCGCCGCCCTCGCTTTGATTTCCGGCGCTCGCGTCAGCGGAAGCGACCGCGATCTTGGAGAACGCACCCACATTCTTGCTAATATGGGAGCGAAGATATCTGCAGGCCATAGTGCGGAGAATCTTCCCGCCGATGCAGATCTTATTATCTATTCCGGCGCGATCTCCGAGGGAAATCCCGAGCTTAACGCCGCTAAGAAATACGGCATTCCCGCCGTTACCAGAGCCAGCTTTCTCGGCGGAATTATGACGGAATATGGCTCAAGGATAGGAATTTCCGGCACTCACGGTAAAAGCACCACAACGGCAATGCTGGACGCCATATTCACCATGGCAGGCAAGAACCAGACCACCCTTGCGGGCGAGGACCTTCCAAAGACCGATTCTCCCCTTCGTGTGGGCGGCAAGGAAACTCTCATATACGAGGCTTGCGAGTATAAGGATGCCTTCCGTATGTTCGCGCCAACTATTGCAGTAGCCCTTAACATGGAGATGGATCACGTGGACTACTATAAGGATGAAAAGAGCCTGAAGGGCTCGTTCGCCGCCGCCCTTTCCAAGGCTACAGATTTTGTCCTGCTCAATGAGGACGATGAAAATCTCTTTAAGATAAAGAAAAAAATTACATCCAGGCTCATCACCTTCAGCTCAAAGGAGGAGTCAGACTATTCCTATAGCATAATTTCCTTCTCCGACGTGGGCTACAGCTTCTCGGTAAAGAGAAGAGGAAAAACGCTTGGAATCTTCAGGCTTCCCATTATCGGCGCGTTTAACGTGGTCAACGCCTCTGCGGCGGTGATCGTCGCAATAGAATGCGGAATAAAGGTACCTGTAATTGTTGAAGCGTTGCGTGGCTTTGGAGGTATATCTCGCCGCCTTGAACGGGTGGGAACACATCACGGCAGAGAGGTTATCTACGATTACGCCCACCACCCAACCGAGGTGCGCGCCTCTATCAATACTGTGAAAATGGCATATCCCGGAGAGGTAACGGTAATTTTCAAGCCACATACCTTCTCCCGCACCGAATATTTCTGGCGAGAATTCAGATCTGCCCTGGAGCTTGCAGATCATATCATAATCACCGACATTTACCCCGCCAGGGAAAATCCCATCCCCGGCGTTACCTCTGAGAATCTGGCGAAATCAATCGGCCCTCGCGCCATATATGCCACCGACAGAGATGTGATACAGGCGGTGGATCTCCATACCTATGGCACCATCATCGTTATGGGTGCAGGGGATCTTGAGGACGTGAAAAACAGGCTTATCAAGTCCCACGAGGAATAACAGCCGCTTCGGTCATATAAATTAAAAAAATCAAGGCTGAAAAGCCTCTCCAACACGTTAAAATAGGACATCGATCCTACGAGGAATAAACAAAAAAAGGAGAAACAATGGAAAATTTACTTATAAGCGCCTGCCTTTTGGGCATCCCCTGCAGGTATGACGGAAGGAGCGTAAAGGCGGTTGACGTCAGCGCTCTCCGTGAAAAATATAATCTCATTCCCGTCTGCCCTGAGATCTACGGCGGACTCCCCACCCCCAGAACTCCCAGCGAAAGGCAGGGAGATAAAACCGTGATGAAGGACGGACGTGACGTTACCGAAAACTATCTCCGCGGCGCAAAGGCGGCATATGAGCTGTGCCTGGAGCTTGGCTGCAAAAAGGCGCTACTGAAAGAAAAAAGCCCCTCCTGCGGCAAGGGCAAAATCTACGACGGCAGCTTCACAGGCACACTCACCGACGGTAACGGCGTCACCGCCGAGTACCTCATTGCCCGCGGCATAGAGGTCTTTTGCGAGGGTGAAATAGATAAGCTCCTCTGAAAAAATATACAAGCAAAATCAAATAATTAATCGGATGCAGAAAATATAGATTAATGTAAACATATATTCTCAAATTCGCCACAATTTTTAGGATTAAGCCACAACGATTAATGAGAGCTGATGGGTCAAAATGCTGTTAGCCCTCATTTTTTTGTATTTTAATAAACATATTTTTCCTTCTTTAGGGCAATACTAGTAGTGAAACCCAAAAAGGAGGTATAATATGTTCAAACACGAAAAAATGCTATTTCACCCGGTAGAGGTAGAAAGACCTAATCCGCAGTATGCGGTTCTTTTGCAGGAGCAGCTTGGCGGCGGCAACGGAGAATTGAAGGCGGCAATGCAGTATATGTCACAAAGCTTCCGCATCAAGGATCCCGAGATCAAGGATCTTTTTCTGGATATTGCCGCTGAGGAGCTTGGCCACATGGAAATGGTAGCCCAGACCATTAATCTGCTTAACGGCCACGACGTAGACGTAACTAAAGTGCAGGCGGGCGAGGTGCAGACCCACGTTCTGCTTGGGCTCAATCCCGGTCTCATCAATTCCTCGGGCTATTCCTGGACGGGAGATTACGTTACCGTCACGGGTGACTTATGCGCCGATCTCTTATCCAATATCGCATCCGAGCAGAGAGCCAAGGTGGTTTACGAGTATCTCTATCGCCAGATCGAGGATAAGAAGGTGAGAGAAACCATTGATTTCCTTCTGAACCGAGAGGAAGCCCACAACCAAATGTTCCGCGATGCCTTCAACAAGGTGCAACAAAGCGGCTCTAACCGCGATTTCGGTACGACCAAGGCTGCGAAAATGTATTTTTCTTTATCCAATCCCGGCCCGAATACCTTTGCGACGGGAGAGACCCACGCCCCATCCTTCAAGTAAAAAGAGATCTCAAAAAGCAGTTTGCCTATGCTCGTAATGCTTGTTTCTGAAAATATGATCAGAGTGTAGTAAGCCGCTAAAATGTCTAAAAACCGCGAATTTACAAACTAAACTTTTCAAAAATAGCGATTTATGCAAAAAGCAAGAGCTAAAGGTGTTGCCCTCAGCTCTTGCTTTTTTAGAGTAATCAACTCGTTTGCAAAGCAAACATATCGTGCGCTTTGTTAGAAGCGCATATAGAGCTTTGCTTCAATAGCAAAGCATATCGAAAATCCCCATCGGGGATTTATATCGATGCGTTCTGACTGAAGAAGAATGCTTATTTGCCCAGCATAATGCTGATAATTTCTCTATCGGTTTCTGCCATGCCCTCGCGTGCAAGGCGACCAACGTTTCTTATGGTGTTCTCAACGCCCTTAGTTACGATGCCGTCGCCGCCGAGGAACTGTCTGCCCGACCTTGCCATTTCAAATCCCATAATGCCCGCTTCAACCGCCATGGCGATCTTTGCCGCGCAGGAGGGTTTTGCTCCGTCGCAGATAGTACCCGAAATTATAGCAACCGCATTCACAAGGGTATGTGCGATCTCGTAATATCTTCCGCCGTGGAGATAGCAGATACCTGCGCCTGCTCCAACGCCTGCGCTGACTGCTCCGCAATAGGCAGAGAGAGTTCCGATGCCGTTTTTCTGATGGATAGTTATAAGGTCGGAGACCAGAAGGGCGCGAAGAAGCTCCTCCTCGGATGCGCCCATTTCATCTGCGTAGATCTTCACCGGAACAGAGGCGGTGATGCCCTGATTTCCACTTCCGGAAATAATGCACACGGGAAGCTCACAGCCGCTCATTCTCGCATCAGAACCGGCAGCCGCGTGGGCTCTCGCCCTTCTTGAAAGGGTATTCTCCCCCTCCATAAGCAGCTTTCCGATGGATGCGCCCCAATTGTTTGTGAGCCCTTCCTTGGCGATAGCCATATTCATCTCCAGCTGTGAGCGGAGAAGCTCCGCAACCTCTGAAATATTCACCGTTTCTGCAAATTTAACGATATCCTCTACGTTCAGGCAGGATCTGTCTACCCGATAATAGGTGTTTTCCACCACCTTGCCCAGAGAATATTTTTCGGTGAGATCATCGCCGTTTTTATCCACGTGAGTAACGTTTGTGTGCGCGCCGAGAATCCTTACCTCAGCCCTGGTCTCGCCCGCCGAGCCTACAAGACAAAGCTCAAAGGCACAACCCGAAGGGATCTCTTCGATCTGTATTTTACATCTTCCGAGGAAAGCATCGATAGCCTCGCCCGCCACCTCGTCCAGCGCCTGCAAAACCTCAAGGCGCATCTCGGGCTTGCCCGAAATAATGCCCGCCGCAAGGGCAGATTCAATACCGTGCTTTCCGCCGGTGCAGGGAACTATAACGCTTTTTACGTTTTTGATTATGTTACCGCTGAAGCTGGCGTGGAGCTTTTCCGGCTCAGCGCCCAGAGCATCGCGGAGAATTGCCGAGGCGAAGGCAATGGCGATTGGCTCTGTGCATCCCATAGCGGGAACAAGCTCCTCGCGGAGGATGGCGATATAAGCCTCTTTAGTTTTCTCTGAAATCATATCACCCCTCGCCTCCGTTCTCTCCGGCGTCATTTTCAAAAGAATGTTCCTCGCTGTTTTCTCCTGTATTATTGGGGAGATCAATGTCACCTTTCTCGGCAACATCATTTTCGGAGTCTGTTGTATCTTTTGTGGAATTTTTAATATTTTGTGAATTATTATTTACATTTTTAGGCTGTTTTTCTGCAAAATTGGTTATCAGCCTGAATGATCCGTACTGTGTGGGGAAGGAAGCGGAGATGCTTAAGATGTGATCATCCGAAAGCTCTGCGTAGATCCTTCCGTTATGGGAGGTAACGATAGCCTGCGCCATTGCAAGTCCGATTCCGAATCCGCCGCTTGAGGCTCTCGATGAGTCCGCGCGGTAGAAGCGGTCAAACATTCTCTTCGTCTGCTCCTCGGTCACATTTTCGGCAAGGTTGGAGATAGTAACAGTAACGAATCTTCCGTGTCTTACCGTTCTGATGCCGATCTGTGAGCCCTCTTCTGCATACTTTATAGCATTGTCAAAGAGGATGGCAAGAAGCTTTCTTACATCCTCCTCCGAGCCGTTAATATCAATGCCCCCTTCGATCTCGTCCTTGATCACGATGCCGCGCTTTAATGCCACCGCGGAAAAGGAATCGGCCTCCTCATGGCAAACGGTGGAGATAGAGAAGGTGGACAGCTCCTTTATGTCGGTACCCTCCTCCATTCTGGAGAGATATATCAGATCGTTTGTCAGCTTGGTGAGCCTCTTGGTCTGCCTCTTTATATCGTCAAGCCATTCGTTCTCGCCAATGTCCATCTCTAAGATCTCGCGGTCTGCATCAATAATGGTGATGGGTGTCTTTATATCGTGTCCCGCATCGGTGATGAAGCGCTTCTGCTTCTCATAGCTCTCGGCTATGGGAGAGATTATCTTGGTGGCGAATATGACCATCATTATACATATTGCCAGAAGGCTCGCCGCCGAGATAGCAATACTCAGCGCCATAAAGGTATAGTAGTTCTGCAGCGTCCTGGTACAGTCTAAGAAGGTGATGCGCATTCCTCCTTCGCCTTCGCCCTTATAGAAACGGTAAACGCCGTTGAGCAGGTAAACGAAGCCGTTATCCCTTTTGATCTTCAGCACCTGCTCGCCAAGGGATATGGCCATCTCATCGTTAACCGCGCTGATATTGTCGGTATCTACCCGGGTGAAGACCTGGCCGTTATGAAGAAGAGTGAAGAATCTTGTTTCGTATGGCGCCTCGGGAGTACCGAGAATGCCCTCGATGGGATTGTTTGGAGTGCCGGAGATGTCCTTCGGAAATTCTCCGTCATTTTCGTCAAGTATTTCGAGGATCTCGTCGGCATCCCTGACTATACTGTGATAGTTCAACACGTTAATGACTCCGATTATAAGAAGAAGCACCGCCGTGCAGGAGATCATCGCCGAGATTACCACTCGCTTTCTCAGTTGTCGTATCATTTTTCCGATTCCTTACTTTTCGAGAGAGTAGCCCGTGCCTCTGTGAGCCATAATGCGAATGTCCGCGCCTATGTTTGCAAGCTTCTTTCGAAGATAGGAAATATATACCCAAACTACGTTAATTTCGGTATCGCTGTCGTAGCCCCAGATGCGCTCCATAAACTTCTCGGTGGAGATAAGGTGGCTGGGGTGGCGCATAAGCATCTCCATAACCTGGAACTCCTTGTTGGCAAGAGAAGTAGATCCGCTCTCGGTACGAAGGGTGTAGTTGGTGCAATCAAGCTTAACGTTGCCGAAGGAGAGGGTAGAGTCTACCTGCTCGCCAATGCTTCTTGTCATAGCCCTGATTCTCGCAAGAAGCTCTCTTACCTCAAAGGGCTTTGTCAGATAATCGTTTGCGCCCGCGTCGAGGCCGTCAACCTTATTTTCGATCTCGCTCTTTGCCGAGAGGATGAGAACGGGGGTGGAATCGCCCTTTTCTCTTATAGTCTTAAGAACGGTCATACCGTCAAGCTTTGGCATCATAAGGTCCAGGATAATACCGTCGTAATTTCCCGTACCCGCATATTCAAGAGCCTCCTCGCCATCGTAAACGGCATCAACAGAGTAGTTGCTCTTTTCTAGAATTGTGACGATCGCACGGGAAAGTGAACGCTCGTCCTCGCAAAGTAAAAGTCTCATAAATTACCCCTTTCTGGATAGGTGTTTTCTTAAGATTTTATCATAAATACCTTAAGTTAGATTTAATACACCTACAGTATAACATATTTTATCAATTAAAACAATAAAAAACTGTAAATATTTTAAGAAAAAATCAACAAAAGTATTGATTATTCACTATAAATGTGGTAGAATAGGTTTTAGTATTTTTATTTTTAGGAGGTAAGTATGATTTTTGGTAAACACATAAATCGCTATTACTTAAAGCATCTACCTGCCCTTCTCCTGGGCGTTCTTGCACTTTTGATCGTTGACTACAACCAGCTCAAGATCCCGAAGCTCTATAATCTTATGGTAAACGGACTTGACGGCAAGATAGAGGGCTTTGATATGACATATCTTTTAGAGAATGTCTGCGCGCCTATGATCGAGATCATTCTTCTGATGGCATTCGGCAGATTCCTTTGGCGAGTATGCCTTTTCGGCTCTGCCATCAAGGTTGAAGCGGATCTTCGTCTTAAGATGTTTGACCGCTGCAAGGATCTTTCCCAGCAGTATTATCAGGTGAATAAGGTCGGTAACCTTATGTCGCTTTTCACAGCCGATCTTGAAACCATCAACGAATGCTTCGGCGACGGTGTATTGATGGTATTCGACGCCCTTCTTCTCGGCGGTATCGCAATATACAATATGGCTATCAAGAGCTGGCAGCTCACCCTTCTTTCTCTTATCCCCATGTTCTTTATGTTTCTTATTGGAACCATAGTAGGCAAGACCATGATGAAAAAGTGGGATGCCCGTCAGCAGGCGTTCTCCAATCTTTCCGATTTCACCCAGGAGAACTTCTCGGGTATCGCTGTTGTAAAGGCCTTCGTTAAGGAATTCCGCGAGCTTTGGGCATTCAAGAAGCTCAATAAAGAAAATGAGGATGCTAATATTGATTTCACCAGAACCTCAACAATGCTCCATATTTCGGTAACCCTTTTCGTTGAGTCGGTTATGTGTATCATCATCGGTTACGGCGGATGGCTTGTTCACACAGGAGTATTCAACGCGGGCGACCTTATTGAGTTCTACGGCTACTTCGGCTCGGTAGTATGGCCGGTAATCGCCATCTCTCAGCTTATCGATATGTCAAGCCGAGGCAAGGCGTCCTTAAAGCGTATCTCCGACCTTCTTGATGCAGAGGTTGACGTGGTGGACAAGGAGGGGGTTGAGGAGATCGAGTATATCCGCGGCGATATCGAATTCAAGAACCTCACCTTCACATATCCCGGCACCGATTATGACGTTCTTCGTGACGTTTCCTTCAAAATTAACGCAGGCGAGAATGTGGGTATTATCGGTAAAACAGGCTCGGGAAAGACAACTATAGTTGACTTAATCCTGCGAATTTACAATGTTCCCGACGGAACTCTCTTTGTAGACGGACGCGACGTTAATACAATTCCAATTAAGAATCTTCGCGAATTTGCCGCCTATGTTCCCCAGGATAACTTCCTCTTCTCGGATACTATCAGCAACAATATTGCCTTCGCTGAGGACAAGCGCGATGATGACGAGATCATCCGCGTTGCCAAGATGAGCGACGTTCACGAAAACATCTCGGGCTTCAAGGAGGGCTATGCAACCGTCCTCGGCGAGCGCGGCGTTACAGTTTCGGGCGGACAGAAGCAGCGTATCTCCATTGCTAGAGCGCTCTATAAGGAAGCCTCTATCCTCATTCTCGACGACTCGGTAAGCGCGGTTGATACCGATACCGAGAAGGTTATTATCAATAACCTCCGCGAGAACCGCAAGGGCAGAACCACCATTCTCATTGCCCACAGAATTTCTACCGTTGAGAAAATGGACAAGATCATCTACATAGACGACGGAAAGATCGGCGCGGTTGGTACTCACGAGGAGCTTATCGCCACCTGCCCCGATTACAAAACTATGGTCGAGCTTCAGAAGCTCGAGGAAGAAAGAGAGGTATAAGATATGTACGAATTTTATCCTCTTTTAGTGGTTGGCGGCATCGCCGGCCTCTTCGCCACAGCGTTTATTATCGCATACGCAACTATGAAGGACAAAAAGGAGGCCATCGGCTTTGACCGTAATATGAAGGACTCCGAGATCATCAAGCGTATGTTCGTTTACGTGAAGCCACACTGGAAAAAGTTCCTTCTCGTAGGTCTCATTATGACCTTCTCCATCTGCTACGATATCATCTCTCCCCTTATTATGGGTGACATCGTAAAGCTGGTGCAGACCGAGGGCTTCGTGATGAACGACGTTTTCCTTCGCGTTGGAATTTATGCGAGCATTCTTATTGTTTCTATGATATGCACCTATTGCCAGGCAATCCTCCTTCAGTCAATAGGTCAGAAGATTCTGGCAGCTATCCGCGAGGACATCTTCGTTCACATCGAGAGCCTCTCTCATAATCAGCTTAATCACATTCCCGTAGGTAAGCTTGTAACCAGAGTAACCAACGATACAAACTCCATTTCTATGATGTTTACACATCTTCTTGTAAACCTCATCAAGAACTTCCTCGTTGTAATAGGCGTTCTTTCGGCGATGCTGGTGCTTAACTATCAGCTCACCCTTATGGTGCTTTGCTTCGTTCCCTTCATCTTCTTATTCACTCTTATTTTCCGTAAGTTCTCCCGTCGCGCATACCGTAAGGTTAAGGACGGAACCACCGATATAAACACCTTCCTCTCCGAGAACCTCTCGGGTATTAAGATCACTCAGATCTTTAATAGAGAAGAGCAGAAAAAGGCGGAGTTTGCAGCGAAGAATTCAACTCTCGAGAACGCAAGACAGAAGGAGATTATGGTATTCTCCGTATTCCGTCCCGTGGTTTATATGCTCTATATCTCCTCGGTAATGTGTCTCTTCTACCTTGCGGGACTTGGCTACATCAAGGATATCCCCTTCCTTGGCGCAAGCATTACGGCAAACGTTCTCGTTTCCTTCTATATGTACATAAACAAGTTCTTCAACCCCATTCAGAACCTGGCAGAGCAGTTTAACCGTCTGCAGGCGGCAATGGCCTCGGCAGAGAAGATCTTCACCATTATGGATATGACTCCCGAGGTTGTAGACTCTCCCGATGCTATCGAGCTTGATGAGGTACGTGGCGATATCGAGTTCAGAAACGTTTGGTTCTCCTACATTCCCGGCGAATGGGTGCTGAAGGACGTCTCCTTCAAGGTTGAAGCAAAGCAGACAGTAGCCTTCGTAGGCTCAACCGGATCGGGTAAGACCACCATCCTCGGACTTATCTGCCGTAACTACGATATCCAGAAGGGCGAGATCCTTATCGACGGAATTAATATCAAAGATATTAAAATTTCCTCTCTGCGCCGTCATTTCGGCCAGATGCTCCAGGACGTATTCCTCTTCTCGGGAACTATCCGCTCCAATATCGTTCTTCGCGACGATAGCATTACCGACGAGGAGCTTGTTGAGGCTTGTAAGTACGTAAACGCAGATCACTTTATAAACAAGCTGAAAAACGGACTTGACGAGGAGGTCCGCGAGCGCGGAAATAACTTCTCCGCAGGTCAGCGCCAGCTTCTCTCCTTTGCAAGAACAATAGTTCATAAGCCCTCTGTAATGATCCTGGACGAGGCAACTGCAAATATCGATACCGAAACCGAGCTTCTTATCCAGGATTCTCTTGAGAAAATGATGAACATCGGCACAATGCTGATGGTAGCCCACAGGCTTTCCACCATTCAGCACGCGGATAATATCATAGTCCTCTCCCACGGTGAGATCATCGAGCAGGGCAATCACTTTGAGCTTCTTGAAAAGCGCGGCAGATACTACGATCTCTATATGCTCCAGTATCGAAAGAACGAGCTGCAAAAGCAGCTTGACGGCGGCGTAAACGAGCCTACCGCAGAAGAAGCAGAAAAGGCAGAATCTGAAGCGTCCGACGCAGGCGAAATCTCCCCCGAAGCGATATCAGAGGCCCCCGAAGAAGCAACCGTTACTCCCGAAGAGGCAACAGCTCCTACCGAGTCGGCAGAAGCGCCCATCGCAGAGTAAGGCTGATTTTAGATCGATTTATAAACAAAAAAGACTACCCCTCATTTCTGTAAAAACACAGATCTGAGAGGTAGTTTTTTATTAAGTTTTTAATAAAAAACAGTTCAAGATTTTTCGATTATGTATAATCTAAAATATAAAAGACGGTTTCGTTAAATCACTTGGTCAAGATCAACTTAATGATAAAATTCTGGAGTCTCTGCGGAAGCGCATTGAGTATCAAAAGCAGAGGATTTCTATTGATATTGTAAATATATCTTGGCATTTCTGCCTGAATTATGCGATATGTAGTCTCTCCGATAACATCGGGCGAGACATTTTTTGCTTCAACGCTATCGACAATTTTCTTGAATCTTTTTGAATTGGTCTTATAGAGCCTTGTGCCCTCAACGAATTTATCAAGAGCGCTGGTGGAGTCACCGAGAAGGGGCGTTTTCGTCGCTCCCGGACGAATAACCGAAACGTGGATTCCAAGAAGATTCATCTCCATTCTGAGAGAATAGGCATACTTTTCCACCGCCGCCTTTGTGATAGCGTAAATGCCCGTGAATGGCAGGGGATCAAGGGGCGCAAGCTCGCTTGAGGTAATTACGATCTTACTGCCGCTTGAAAGCAAAGGAAGGAACTCCTTATTTATCCTATAAAGTCCGAAGAGATTGATGTCGAAAATCCGTGTAAATCTCTCCTCGCCCATCTCAACAAGAGAGTCGAGATCATATATTCCCGCGGTATGTACGATGGCGTAGAGCGAGTCGCATTTGCTCTTTACCGTCTCAAAGGCAGCCCTTACCGACTCCGCACTTCTTACGTCGCAGATGATTTTTTCTGTATTTTCTCCCGCCTCAAAGTCGCGGCAGTCCATAGCGAAAACGAAGTAGCCCTCATTCGCGAGCTTCCTTGTTATCGCCATACCCATACCGCCGCCTGCGCCGGTTACCAGAATGCTTTTCATATTATACCTCGATAAACTCGTATTCCAGCGAGCCCAGTCCAAGCTCCGCCGCCGAGTTGGTTGTAAGGATTCCGTTTCTCGATTCAATGCGCTTAATAAGATGCGCCTTGCCCTCGTCATCGGATGCGTAAACAAGATCGAGGCAGGCCTTGTCGATAGCAACGGGGTCAAGAGATGCAAGAACGCCTATATCGCCTATGCAGGGGTCTTCAGCCTTAGCGCAGCAGTCGCAGTCAACCGACATATTTGCCATAACGTTGATATAAGCGATATTACCGCCAAAGTAGTCGATAACCGAGCCTGCGCTGTCAGCCATAGACATAAGGAATTTATCGTGGTCGGCAGTCCAGATTTCCTCGGGAACACCTGCGCCGTGAATATAAGCCTTGCCGAAGGAGGACGCCACGCCGATAGAAAGCTGCTTCAGCGCACCGCCGTAGCCGCCCATAGGATGGCCCTTGAAGTGGGAAAGCACTACCATCGAGCCGTAATCGGCGAGATTTTTACCAACGTAATTCTTGTGAATTACCTTACCGTTCTTAATGGGAAGCTCCATATCGGGGCCCTCTGCATCCAGAAGATCAACAGGGAAAGCGTCCGACCAGCCGTGCTTCTTCAAGGTCTTGATATGCTTTTTCGTGGTGTTTCTTGCGCCCGCATAAGCGGTGTTACATTCAACAACGGTACCGCCTACGTGGTTTATTATATCTGCCCAAAACTCGGGGCGAAGGAAATTCTGGTTTCCAACCTCGCCCGAATGCACCTTGATGGCAACCTTGCCCTGAGGCTCAAAGCCAAGCATTTTATAGAGCTTCAGCACCGATGCGGGGGAAATATCTCTTGTAAAATAAACCTTTGATTTCATTTTTTTGTCTCCTTTTGTGATCTGCATCCCATCCGGAAAGCTTGGAGGGGGAAGCATTTGTGACTATAAAATAAATAATAAAATACTTTCTTACGACTATTGTATCATATATTTGTATAAAAAGCAAGTGTTATTTTTTGAAAAAAGAAAGCATCATTTTGATTTCAGTATCCTCTTTCTTATATTTTGCTCACTTATTTTTTGAGTCAGGTCTCCTTCACCAGGCCGAGGCAGAAAAATCCGTGCCTCACCATCTCGCAGAGAGGTACTGACAGAAGAAGGATACGCAAGGGGAGATTTCCGTAAAGGAGCAAAAATGCGCCGCCCACTGCAAGCGCAAAGTATATCTCCCTACAAGGCGTCAGCATCTCGGTAGTATTATGCCCGCCCCCCGGCAAAAGTCGCCTTACGAAAATATACATAACTATCTCGGCGGCAAGGTAGGCAATGCCTCCTGCAATAAAACCGATCCTCGGTATGAGGAGGATGTTCAACACAATACTCACCGTTGCACCGAGGCCGGTGGCGAGGGAAATTATCTTTGTTTTTTCAAAAAAGCCTGCTAATACCGTAGCAATGCTGAAAAGGAAAAAGGGAAGGGAGGATATAGCCAAGGGTGCTATCACGTATAGGGCATCGCTATAGCTCTTTGGCGCTAAAAAAGCGAATATCTCAGGGGCGAGGGCAAGGAGCGTAACGCTGCCCCAGGAAATGATGGAGGAAAGCTCCCTTGTCACCGATAAAACCGTCTCCTCGTCTCCTACCTTCAATTTACGGATCATCCAAGGATTAAGGGCAGATGAGAGAGCGCCGATAAGGGCGAGAGCCGCCGTCCCCACCGTGTGCGCCACCGAGTATTTTGCCAGCGCCGCGTCCCCTAAATCTCTTTTAATTATCAGCTTGTCCGCCCAGCCGACGGATGCTCTTGCGATCACCGCGGGTATTAAGGGTAGCGCATTTTTTATAAGAAATTTTCCTGCATCACCCCCAAGAATACCGCCCTCGCGCCTTGTATAAATCAAAATTCCCGAGATAATTCCCCCCGAAATAAGAAGGCCGAGTATTCGTCCCATCGCTCCCATCTCGCCGCCAAAAACGAGAGCGAGAGAAAGAATAGTCCCGAGTATCGCGCTTGATAAATTTATCGCCACAACGCTTTTATATTCATAGGAAAACTTATATCTCTGAAGCTCCGCCGCCACTACCGAGTCAAATAAAATTTGCAAGAGTATGATTGGCGCTATCACCTTATTTATGCTGAAAAAGTCGTTAAATGCAAATAAAACTATACAAATACATAGGCTTATCCCTGATGAAAGGATGATTCCTGTATCGCCAAAGCCTCTTTTATTATCGGAAAACTTGCCAAGTCCCGAGTAAAACACCGTAGGTAAAAGAAAGACTCCCGATATCATTGACGCAATGGATAGAATTGAAATATAATAAGAGTAGCTGCCGTATTCTGCCTCGGTCATAGCTCTCGTGAAAAGCGGTGTCGTCAGAATCCCCACCGCCCTCGACCCGATAATACCTATAAGATAGAAGGCCGATGCTCTGGCAGGGAGTCTTATTTTTTTATCCGTCATCTATTCTACCCCCTACAAAAAACGAATGAAATATAAGAAATCTATTGATTTTATCCCACTTTTGTGATATAGTTATTGTATATAAATTTTCTTAAATCATACGGAGGAAATATGCTTTCTGATAAATATTTATCCGAGCTTTATGCCGAGGTTGTAAAAAAGAATCCCGGCGAATCAGAATACCATCAGGCAGTCCTCGAGGTACTTGAATCCCTTGAGCTTGCCATCGCGCGCCATCCCGAGTACCGCGAGAGAGGCGTTATCGAGCTTATTCTCGAGCCCGAGCGCATTATAAAATTCCGTGTTCCCTGGCTTGACGACAATGGCAAAATCAGAGTAAACCGCGGCTATCGCGTTCAGTATAACGGCGCTATCGGCCCATATAAGGGCGGTCTCCGCTTCCACCCCTCGGTCAGCGAGAGCATTATGAAATTTCTCGCCTTTGAGCAGACCTTCAAGAACTCCCTGACAGGGCTTCCTATGGGCGGTGGTAAGGGCGGCTCCGACTTTGATCCCAAGGGGAAAAGCGAAGGCGAGATAATGCGCTTCTGCCAGAGCTTTATGACAGAGCTTTATAAGTACGTCGGCAAGGACGAGGACGTTCCTGCAGGCGATATCGGCGTGGGCGCTCGCGAGATCGGATATATGTTCGGTCAGTATAGACGCCTTACAGGAAGCTTTGAGGGAGTTCTTACGGGCAAGGGCATTCCCTACGGCGGCTCTCTTGGCAGAAAGCAGGCTACAGGCTGGGGTCTTTGCTACTTTACACGCGCTATGCTCCGTGATAAGGGCTTAAGCTTCGAAAATAAGGATGTGGTTATATCCGGTTCAGGCAACGTTGCCATCTATGCGGCTGAAAAGGCTATTTCCTTCGGCGCAAGGGTAGTTGCAATGTCCGACTCCTCGGGCTACATCTACGATAAGGGTGGTATTTCTCTTGATACCGTGAAGGAAATCAAAGAAGCTCGCCGCGGCAGAATATCCGAATACGTGGAAATTCATAAAAACGCCACCTTTACTCCCGATTGCAGTAAAATCTGGACTGTGCCTTGCCACATCGCGCTCCCCTGCGCAACCCAGAACGAGCTTGACGGGGATGCCGCAAGAGCGCTTATCAAAAACGGTGTTATCGCCGTAGCCGAGGGCGCAAATATGCCCTCAACCTCGGATGCAGTAAAGGAATTCCTTTCCGCAGGCGTTCTTTTCGCCCCTGCCAAGGCAGCAAATGCGGGCGGAGTTGCTACAAGCGGACTTGAGATGAGTCAGAATTCTCTTCGCCTCTCCTGGTCGCTCGAAGAGGTTGACGGAAAGCTTCAGGGAATTATGGAAAACATCTACAAAAACGCATCGGAAGCCGCAGAAGAGTACGGAATGACAGGAAATCTCGTTGCGGGCGCGAATATCGCAGGCTTCATTAAAGTAGCCGAGGCGATAATGGCGCAGGGCGCGGTGTAAACGCCAAAAGGGATTAAAAAACATAAAAAGGACGAAAAAAGCTTGAAAAAATACGATTATATAGCCTTTGACCTGGACGGAACCCTTACCGATCCAGAGGTCGGACTTGTGAAGGGCTTTATGTACGCCTTTGACAGAGTCGGAATAGAATACGGCGCGCCCGAGAGCCTCAGAAAATACATCGGTCCGCCCCTGCACCAGGAGTGGAAAAGGGAATACGGCTTCACCGAGGAGGAAACGGCGAATGCTATCGCCATCTTCCGTGAATATTACGATGAGCACGGCTGGGCAGAGAACAAGGTATATGACGGCATCGTAGAGATGCTGGAGGCACTTCGAGGGGCAGGTAAAACCATAGTTCTCGCCACCTCAAAGCCCGAGAATACCGCCAGAAGGATAATGGCGCTCTTCGGCCTCGATAAATACTTCGACTTTTGCGGCGGAGCATCCACATCATCTACAAGAGACAAAAAGTGGGAGGTGCTGGAATATTCCCTCGATGCCGTAGGTGCAAGAGATAAATCAAAATGCATCCTCATCGGCGACCGCAAATACGATGCGGAGGGCGCAGCAATATGCGGCATAGATTCTCTCGGCGTTCTCTGGGGACACGGCACAGATGAGGAGATCACCACATCGGGCTTCACTTATATTGCCAAAAACCCCTCTGAGGTGGTAAAGCTTCTTTTACAATAAACAGAAAAATCCGAGGCGTTTGATCTCGGATTTTTTTATCTTTGTCCATAGCCGAAACTTTATTCAGATTTTCTAATCTTTTTCCAAAAGTTATCGACAAATAATCGAGAAAAGCTATACAATTCCCGATAAAGATAAAAAGCACAACGGAATTGTATAGTAGCAAAAATTACATAATTTCTCGACTTTTTCCGTCATAGTTCTTTGTTTTTTTACATTTTTGCGAAAAAAACCGAAAAAAGCTATAATAAACCGCTAAGCATTTTTTGAACTAAATACACCTCAGAGGTCACTGCTCGCATTTGCTTTGACAATTTACCCCCAAAAATAATTTTTCGGGGAAAATATAAAATTTTCTAAAAACTCTTTACTTTTTAATTTATTTATGATAAAATATTATGAATAAATATTTTAGTTGGAGCCTAATATGAAATGTCCCGTCTGTAATTTTTCCGATTCCAGAGTTCTTGATTCCCGTCCGGTGAGCGAGGGTAGCAGCATTAAGCGCCGCCGCGAATGCCCATCCTGCGGCAAGAGATTTACCACATATGAGGTGGTAGACACCGTTCCTATCTCAGTGATAAAGCGCGACGGAAGAGCCGAATTCTTCGATAAGCATAAGCTTACTCTAGGTATTGAGAGAGCCTGCCAGAAGCGCCCCTGCGATGCCACGGAGATCGCATCCTCTATTGAGCAGGAGCTGCAGAATTCCCTTGTGACCGAAGTCACATCAAAAGATATCGGCGAGATGGTTCTTGCAAGGCTTAAAGAGATAGACATCGTTTCATACATTCGCTTCGCCTCGGTATACAGAGAATTTAACGACATTGAATCCTTTACCGAGGAGATCAAGCGAATTCACAAAAAACCAAGAAAGAAATTGACTCGGGAGGATGAGCAATGATAAGGAGTATGACCGCCTTCGGCAGAGCAAAGCGCGAGGGCGAGTGTAAGAATATAACCGTAGAACTGAAGAGCGTCAATTCCCGTTACTTCGACTGTAGCGTGAAGATGCCCCGCGCCTACATCTTCCTTGAGGAAAGAATCAAAAACTACGTACAGAAGAACGCCATCGGCAGAGGCAAGGTAGACGTCTTCCTCACCGTGGAGAATCTTAAAACCGACAACCTCAGCGTCAGCATCGACGAGGGCTATGCGAGAAGCTATATTGAGGCTCTCCACATCCTGCGCGATACCTTCGGTCTTGCCGATGATATCAGCGTTATGACCGTGGCGAGAAACCAGGACGTTTTCAGCTACGCGAGAGCAGACGAGGACCTTGAAGCAGAATGGGAGACCATCCGAGAGGTGCTTGACGAGGCAATTCGCGGCTACGTGGAAATGCGCACTGTTGAGGGAGAGAAGGCCGAGACCGACATCAAGGCGAAGATCGAGCAGGTACGTGCCTTTGCTGCTGAGGTTGAGGAGATATCAAATACCGATACGGTAGGCTACCGCGATAAGCTGGAGGCAAAGCTCCGCGCCATTCTCGATGATAACAACGTCACCATTGATGAAAACCGCCTTCTTACCGAGTGCGCGGTGTGGGCAGATAAGATCGCCATCGACGAGGAGCTTGTAAGGCTCCGCTCTCATTTCGGCGCATTCTACGATATCATAAGTTCTCCCGAGCCGTCGGGCAGAAAGCTTGATTTCCTTATGCAGGAATTAAACCGCGAGACCAATACCATCGGCTCAAAGGCAAATAACGCCCGCATCGCCAGGATCGTCGTCAATATGAAGGGCGAGCTTGAGAAGATCCGCGAGCAGATACAGAATATAGAGTAAGAGGTGCGTATGAAATTTATTAACATCGGCTTTGGAAATATGGTATCCGCCCAGAGAATAGTAGCTATCGCCTCTCCCGATTCCGCCCCCATCAAGCGCCTTGTGCAGGATGCAAAGGAGGACGGCAGAGTAATAGATGCCTCCTGCGGCAGAAGAACGAGGTCGGTCATCGTAACCGACTCGGAGCATGTAATCCTCTCGGCTATCCAGACTGAAACTATTACTCATAGACTCACATCCGACGAGGACGTAGATAACGAGGATCCTATCGAATAAATGTCTTTTATGTAAAATACAGTTTACAAAAAGCGCTGGGGACGATAAAATCCTAAAACAAAGACCAAAAAAGCAAAACAAAAACGCGGCAAACAGTACCGCATCCGGAAAACGCAAATAAATGAAATGGAGATATAAAAATGATTTACCCAACCGTTGAACAACTTACCAAAGGCGAATTCAATCGCTACGAGCTTGTAGTAGGCGTTGCAAAGAGTGCCCGCATCGTAACCGATGAGTACATCGAGATGAAGAACAAGATGCAGAAGCTCATCGACAATCACGAGACAGAGAAGCCCCTCTCCGCCCTCATCGATCCCGAGTATAAGGATCAGAAGGCGGTTAAGATCGCTATCGCGAAAATGGAGTCGGGCAGATTCGTAATGAAGCGCCCCGAGGAGAACTGATCGGGATATGATTTGCGAGGTCTATCTTCTGGATGTTCCGTACCACATAGACCGCCCCTTTGATTACTCCGCCCCCGACGGCGCTTCTGTTGGAAGCATCGTCAAGGTCCCCTTTAGCAGGGCAAATAAGCTTCGCCTCGGAGTCCTCACCAGACTGAAGGAGGCTACCGAGGAAGAAAATATCAAGCCCGTGCATTCGGTTCACGCGAGCCGTTTTTTCCTGAACAGGGAGATGCTCGGGCTTTGCTTTTTCATGAAGGAGTATACTCTCTGTACCTTTGGAGAGGCGCTCCGTGCTATCTTGCCGCCCGGGTCGCTAAGGGACACCCTCAACCTGAAAATTAACAAAACCTGTGTTCTTAATAAATCAAGAGAGGAGGTAGCCACCCTTCTTTCGCTCACGGGTAACAAGGGCATCAGGTCGGAGGGGCAGCGGCGTATCCTCTCATATCTTCTGAATATCGCTTCTGCGGATATGGAGCTTATCCGCGCCATCCCGGGATACAACGCCTCGCAGATAAAGGCACTCTCGGAGCGCGGGATAATCAAGGTTCTGGAATATGAGGCGATCAGGAACCCTTATTCACAATACTCGGCAAAGCGCGATACAAGCGAGATCATCCTGACCCCCGCCCAGGAGGTCGCCTTTGCCACCATTACAGAGCTTTACGAAGCCCCCACGGCCAAATGTGGCCTTCTCTTCGGTGTTACCGGCTCGGGCAAGACCAAGGTTATAATGAAGGCTATTGACAGAGCGATTGCCGATAAAAAAACCGCAATAATGCTGGTTCCCGAGATATCGCTGACGCCCCAGACGGTGAGTCTTTTCTGCCGTCGCTATGGCGACAGAGTAGCGGTTATACATTCCTCGCTCTCCGAGGGCGAGAGGCTTGACGCGTATACGCGAATCAAGCGAGGTGACGTTGACCTTGTCATCGGCACAAGATCGGCAATATTTGCTCCCCTTGAAAACATCGGCATCATCATCATCGACGAGGAGCACGAGCATACCTATAAATCAGAAAGCTCACCGAAATACCATGCCCGCGACGTTGCAGCCTACAGATGCGGTCAGCATAATGCTGCTCTTCTTCTCGCCTCGGCGACCCCCTCGCTTGAGAGCTTCCATAAGGCAGAGTCGGGCGCATATACACTCATTCCTCTACGCATTCGATATGGCGGCAGAGGACTGCCCACCGCGGTGATAGTGGATATGCGTGAGGAGCTTCGTCTCGGCAATACGTCGCCCATCAGCGACAGACTCCTAAGGTCACTGAACGAGGTATACGATAACGACCGCCAGGCCATAATCTTCTTAAACAGAAGAGGATATTCCAGCCAGGTCAGCTGCAAGGAGTGCGGCGACGTTATGAGCTGTCCTCGTTGCTCGGTGTCTCTCACCCATCATACAACGGCGGGCGGCGGCAAGCTGCTTTGCCATCTCTGTGGCTATGAGGCGGCAATGCCAAAGACATGCCCATCCTGCACATCAGATAAGCTTTCATTCCTGGGCTTCGGCACACAGAAGCTGGAGGGCGAACTCAATAAATACATACCCGATATGCGCGTTATGAGAATGGATGCGGATACCACACAGGGCAAGCTCGCCTATGATAAAATGCTAGACGATTTTCGCTCCGAGAGGGCAGATATCCTTCTCGGTACGCAGATGGTGGCCAAGGGACACGATTTCCCTAAGGTAACTCTCGTTGGCGTAGCCCTTGCGGATACCTCGCTATTCGTCAGCGACTTCCGCGCGTCGGAAAGGACGTTCTCCCTCCTTACCCAGGTAATAGGCAGAGCTGGAAGAGCAGAGGCAGACGGTGTGGCGGTCATACAGACCTACGCTCCTAAAAATGAGGTAATAAGACTTGCGTGCCTTCAGGATTACGAAAAGTTTTACGAGGGCGAGATATCAATTCGCCGCGAGCTTTCATATCCCCCCTTCTGCGATATGGTGCAATTGACCCTGACTTCAGAGGACGAGGGGGCGCTCCATAAATATGCGAAGGAGCTTTCATCCTTCATCGGCGAGAAGCTTTCGGCAGAATATTCTCATCTGCCCTTTACTGTTTTCGGCCCCTTTGAGGCGCAGGTGTATAAGCTCAACGAGAAGTATCGCCTCCGTATGGTGGTGAAGTGTAAGCTCAACCGTGAATCAAGAGGCTTTTTCCATCAGCTTCTTTGCCACTCGGCAGGAGAAAGATACGTGACCCTCTCGGTAGACTTAAACCCTCTGACTCTTTGATTTTTTGCAAGCCTATTTACAATTCGGCAGGGGAGAGGGACGTAACTTTTTTCATTGACTTAAATCCCCTGACCCTTTGATTTTTTATATCAAAAAGAGCGGAAAGCTTTATAAACATCTCTCAGTGCTTTTTATGAGATGCTCGACAATATTTCAAAATCACCGCATAAAAGACAACTATAATTTGCATTTTTGTGGCTTTTACAGCATTCGTTTTGTGAATACTACAATAAATAAACGGCTTTTTGCCGAATCATCATAAAGGAAGAATAAGAAATGGCAATACTTAAGATAGTAAAATTCGGCGATCCTCTCCTTCGCAAGACCTCAAGACCGGTGGAAGAGATCACCCCAAGAATAATCACTCTCCTTGACGATATGATCGACACAATGAGAGCGGCAGGCGGATGCGGACTTGCGGCAGTGCAGGTCGGTGTTTTGCGCCGTGTGTTCGTGATGGGCCTCGGTGACGGTGTGATTGGAGCCGTCAACCCCGAAATACTCAGCACGCACGGCAAACAGACGGGGCAGGAGGGCTGTTTATCGTTTCCGAATCAGTGGGATGATGTCACCCGTCCGAAACGCGTCAAGTTCAAAGCACAGGACAGAAACGGCAAATGGTTTATCATGACGGGCGAGGATCTGATGGCGCGTTGTATCTGCCACGAAACCGATCATCTGGACGGTATCGTTTTTCTGGATAGAGTAGGAGAATCTAAATGAATGTCATTTTCATGGGAACGCCCGAATTTGCGGTGCCGTGTCTGACAAGACTAATTGAGGACAAGTCGGATCGTAGCCATG
>JAZTXP010000063.1:0-17010 GCA_045636465.1 Eubacteriales bacterium | reverse complement strand
CAAAACGCCGCGTAGATAAAGCAAGAGGCCTCCACTTCGCTACGCTCCGTTTCAGCCTCTTGCTTCATCTTTGTCCCTCATTGGAACTTTATTCAGATTTTTCTAATCTTTTTCCACCCCAACTATTGACAAAGAGCCTTTATATTATCGGTCTGTAGACTTTAAGAACCCTTTTATCAGAGTCTTGTATCCCACATATCGCAGAAGGCGTCAACAGGGCTTATTCCCTTGAATTCAGACTTGCCGATAAGCTTCTGAACCGTCTGTCTGATAGCCTCTTCACTTGCGTTGTAGGTGTTGATATAGGTGGGCACCATCGCCAGATCTATAAGGTGGAACGGATGCGCAACGGATATTGCAACGGTAGGAATTTCGGTAGCATACCAGGGAATCTCAGGTCCCATAGGAATGTTCCAATGGAGGCTCCTTTCGTTGGAGGTAGAGAAGCTCTGAATATCGCAGACCAGTATTGCCGCATCGTACATAGAGGCGAATTCCTGAGTGCTGTGTTCAGCTAACGCGCGTTTTCCGTTAACTCCCTTAGGTGTGATAAACTTAAGCATATTAAGCTTGTAAATCGTAGGCTCGAAGCCCTCCTTTTTCAATTCATCCGCCAGAACCTTGGTGGGCTTTTTATTGCTGTCGCCAAAGAGCATACCCTTGATCTTGCTGATAAATCCGCCCGTTTCAATGGTATAAATAATGATTCGCTTATGCTTTTCAGGACTCAATGGAAGCTGATTTCTCGTGTTCTTAACCAGCGTGATGGACTTATCGATGATCTCCTTTGCCTTTGCTTTATGCTCGGGGCATCCAATAACCGAGAGTCCCTTCTTATCGGGCATAATATTGCCGTCCTGCTGCTTTTTGTGCAGCTTCAGATAAGCCTTGAAGGCAAGAACGGTCTTAACCGCCTCGTTGAGTCTTTCCTCTGTAAGTCTTCCATCACCCAGCGCTTCGCGAAGGAATCCAACGTCCTCGTCGTGGTCGCGGTAGTAGAGAATAAGGTCGCATCCGGCCATAATAACTCCGGGAATAAAATCGTGTCTGCGAAGCTTACCGGTTATACCCACCATATGAGAGGCATCCGTAACGACAAGACCGTTAAATCCAAGCTTATCGCGCAAAAGATCCTGGAGAAGCTCGGGAGCGGCAGTAGCAGGCATTATATCCTCGTCCTTAATTCCGGGGCGAAGCGCTCTTGAATATGCGGGTTGCTGAATATGTCCTATCATAACGCTGGGAACACCCGCGTCGATCATACCCTTGTAAACCTTGCCAAAGGTTTCATCCCATTCCTCGCAGGAAAGAGTGTTAACGGTAGTAACGAGATGCTGATCGCGCTCGTCGCAGCCGTCGCCGGGGAAGTGCTTCATACAGCAAGCAACGCCCTCCTCGTGCGCGCCCTTCATATAAGCAAGGCCCATCTCGAGAACCTTGTCCGCATTGTTGCCGAATGCGCGTGTTGCGATAACGCAGTTTCTCCAGTTAAGGTCAACGTCAACAACCGGCGCGAACGTCCAGTTGCATCCGATAGCCGCCGCCTCGCGGCAGCCGTATTTTCCCATATAATATGCGCTCTCGGGATCGTCAGTCGCGCCGCACGCAATGCCTTCTCCCAGCTTTGTGCCGCCGCTTACGGCGCCGTTTCCGCCCGCTTCAACGTTTGCCGCGATCAAGGCAGGAATTTTACTCGCCTGCTGTATCGCATTATTTTGTTCGTAGAGCTTTTCAGGTGACGAATTGTTGTAGCGATATCCGCCCAGCTGATATTCCTTCTGCTGCGCTCCAACCTCCTTAGGCGTGGAGTTCCAGACCATATCCATAAATACCTGGTTCAGCTTTTCATCTAAAGTCATTCCTGCGAAGGTCTCCTCGACCCACTTAATATCCTCGGAGTCAAGATAAAACGGTTTTTTAGTAAAATCTCTCATAACTAATCCTCCCGGTGTGTTAGCAAAATGTATTAACGTAGTTTTGCTTGTTTTGTCGAAAAATGTTAAACGTAAAAACCCAATTTCAAGAAAGATATTTTACATTTCAATGTAAATTATAGCATAAATCCTAAAAAAAGTCAATCCTTAACCGCTTTTTTAGCTCGGTACAAAAAATAAAGCTGCCGAAAAAATTGCTTCGGCAGCTTCAGGATATTAAAATAAGCGTTAAAAATTTAATCTTAAGCCAGAGTATACTCGGAGATAGCCTTGCAGATTTCCTTTACGTTAGTGTTTCCCGTGAACTGGAACTTAACCTTTCCAACGCCGGAAATGTAAATTTCAAGCTCGGCATCAAGATCGAGCAGACCTGCGGTTTCGAGAGAAAACGTAGATATCTTGCTATAGGGAATAGAAGTGTAATCCTGCTTTTTACCGGTTACACCCTGCACGTTTATAGAGATGATTCTCTTGTTAGTGAAAACAACACCGTCTCTGATGCTTTTATATGCTCCCACAACCTTTTCCCCATCGATAAGAAAATCGGTAATAACATTTCCAAAAATATCGTTGTTAGTTTTTTGAAGTCTCGCAAAGAAGCCTTCGCTGTTAAAATCAATCATTTCATCTTCTCCTTTTTTAACTATGAATTGATATAGTCATTGTACTATAAAAACGAATTTTTGTCAAGTGATATAATTGAATTCAGCATTAAGAATTCTGCTTCGCTTTGCTTGCAGAGCAGGTTGATTCTGACGAGTACAATAAAAACAAGACCTACCGCAAGAGCAGGGTGCAACAGGAATCAGCCTCGCCACACAAGGTCTTCACGTAAGTCGGCGAGTCTGTATTTTAGATCTGTAACTACCCCTTAGGAGCTTTTAGAAGTACCCCGACTATCTTGGGATGAGTTATTTTCTTAAAAAACAAACGTAAGATTTGCCGAAAAGGCGAATCTTACGCTTAGTATTTCAAATCTTCGGTTTTAAAGGTAGTATAGCCCTCGTAGTAATAGCTGTGGTCAATTCCTTTCATAAATACCTGTCTGTCGTTTATCTTGTCTGTCAAAGCATTTCTCAAGAGGTGCTTGATTTCAATATCCTTGATAGGACTTCTTTCCATAGCAAGAAGATAATCCTCTTTATCCACAAGACTCCAGTCCACAACCATTCCAATCTCGCTTTTTAGTATATGGTCAAGCCAAATGCGAGCCGAACGACCGTTCCCCTCTCTAAAAGGGTGCGCCACGTTCATTTCAACGTATTTTTCAACGATTTCATCGAACGTGCTCTGAGGCATTTTTTCGATATTTTCGAGTGCGATATGGAGATACATAAGTGGAGCAAATCTAAAATTTCCCTTTGCTATATTTACCGTTCGTATCTGACCTGCAAATTCGTATATATCAGAAAAGAGAAAGGCGTGTATTTTAGAAAGAGCATCAAACGTTCCGGGTGTAAGAGAAGAAAGGAAATTAGTTTCAAAAAGCTCTATTGCGTGTGTTTTGCTTATTCGTTCTTCTTCGCGGGCAAGCTCCGCAGAATCGGTTATTCCTAATTTGTTCTCAAGCGCCATATTTTTCTCCTTTCTCAAGTATATGTCTGTTGATATTTATGCTATAAAAAAATGGCACTCCCAGCGAGAATCGAACTCACAACTAACCCTTAGGAGGGGCTTATTATATCCATTTAACTATGGGAGCATGTTTTATTAAGTTTTGTTAATATACATCCAGGAATTTGCCATTCGGGTTTGTGATTTATGCAGGGCGGGGCTTATCGCACTACGCCATTATCGTTTTCCTGAATTCAGCCAAACCACAATCGACTCATCTATTCTACCATATTTTATTTATTATGTCAAGGGAGAAAAGGAAATTTTATAAAAAGCTTTTTCTCCGTTTTTCGCGCCCTTTTCCGGGTCATACAAAATGGGCGGAGACCTTTCAGCCTCCGCCCGTAAAATATGAAATTAACGAAAGTTTATCACCAAACTACAATATTACCTGCCCAGTCGTAATACCAATAGCCGTAATACTCATTTTTGGGAAGCTCGGTTTCGGTGTAGAAATGAAGCTTAATGCTATTATTCAAGAAATAATCCATTCCATTAGTAACGTTTTTCCATGCCTCATACGTTCCCAAATAATATACGTTTACGGTAGATCTATCGCTTTCAATGATATTACTGTCTGTATAGGTAAAACGTGAGCCTATCACTATGCTTGTAAGTGAATCACATCCGTAAAACGCATGAGATTGTATAGCGGTCACGGCACTGGAGAAATTAATACTTTCAAGGTATGAGTTGCCACAGAAAGCATACTGATATATTTCAGTTTCGTAGCAGTGATACGGTATTGTAATATTTGTTTCTTTGCCAATGTATCCGATGAGATAGCAGACATATCCGTCCTCGTAAAATACAAAACCGTCTTCTGTTACAGATGTTCTTTTCTCTCCCTCGGTATCGCTGTAAATATTGAGCGCATACTTGGTTATATTGCTGTATTCAGAAAGATCTATGTCAGAAAGATTGCATATTTCTACCAGCTTAACACATCCGCTGAATATACCGGATTCAAAGGAATCGAGACCGCTGGGGAGTGTTACAGTCATAAGATTTGTGCAATTAGCGAATGCGCCATAATTAATTACGGTAACGCTGTTTGGAATAGTAACGTTCGCAAGATAAGGGCAATTAGCAAATGCATACGCTCCAATCTGGGTAACACTGCTTGGGATGCTTACGCTTCTTATACTGCTTCCCTCAAACGCGTATTCCGAAATTTTTGTTATACCGTCCGGAATAACAACCTCATCCACAAGCTCGCCGTTAAGATGCAGGTTATCTGCATAGAGCATAGGGTTAGAGCCTGTATCTACGAATTTTATGTTGCACCACGCGGAAATGTCATAAATATAAACATTGGTTAACGTATTGCACATGTAGAAAGCACTGAATCCTATTTCATCACAAACACTGCCTTTTTCAAATTCTACGGTTACAATGTTAGCAGTTGCGCGATTATTACTGTTTATATCAGGAGAGAACAGACAATTTGGAATTCTTGTTGCATCCTTTCCAACGATAAACTTAATACCCTTGCCCTTTGTTCCCGCAGAGTAGAATATTTCGTCGCTGTATGATAAATTATTCATATTGACAGCATTGAAATAAATCTCTGATAAGTTAAAGCACCTGGAGAATGCGCCACTCTTTATAGTAGTAACGCCTTTACCAATGCTTAACTTAATGAGGCCTTGGCAATTTGAGAATGCGCTTGAATCAATGGTGATAACCTGATCGGGTATGATCAGCTCCTTGAGAGATGTGCAACTCTCGAAAGCTCTGTAGCCTATAGCGGTTACACCTACGCCAAGGCTTAGGCTTGTTAAGCCATCGCAGTAATAGAACGCATACTCACCAATAGTAGTAACACTTTCCGGAATTGTCAATGCGGTCAGGGAGTGACCGTTACGGAACGCACTTGCGCCGATACTAGTACATACACTGCCTTCTTCAAATTCTACAACTGCGATTTTGGGAGAATCTAACCCCTCGTCTCCATTGTACAGATTGTAGAACATATTAGCGGGAATTTTCTTGACGTTCTTGCCAACCGCAAGGGTGAACCCTTCGCCTGACTTACCCATATTGGAAAATACGTTATGTCGATCAGCAAAATCGCTTAATTCTACGGCGTTGAAATTGAATTTAGTTACCTTAACGCATCCTGCGAATGCCCTGTCCCCAATAGTGGTAACACCTGCGCCCATAGTGATGCTGTCAAGTCCCGAGCAACCATAGAATGCATACTCGCCGATATCCGTAACGCTATCGGGAATAACTACATTGGATAGAGCCGAGCAGCCATAGAATGCATACTCGCCGATATCTGTAACGCTGTCGGGAATAACTATATCGGAAAGAGTCGCGCATCCGTAAAACGCATAGTTGCCAATACTCTTACAAACGCTTTCTTCTTCAAATTCTACCTTAGTTACCTTCGGGGAATTTTCTGTATAGAACAAATGATCGGGAACCTTAGTTACATTCTTGCCGAAAATAACTGTTATTCCGCTTCCGTTTACCCCTGCACCGCTAAATACGTAGTTTTCTTCCTCAAAATCATTCACTCTGCTAGCATTGAAGTTGATTTTTGTGAGTTTTCCGCAATCTCTGAATGCAGACTCTTCGATGGAGGTTACGCCTTTGCCGATAGTTACATTTTTAAGTGATGAGCATCCTGAAAAAGCACCGTCGCCAATAGCGGCAACCGTATCGGGAATTACTACCTCTTCGAGGGATGTACATCCGTAGTATGTAGCTGCTTTGATCGAGGGTACCGTACCGGGTATAGATACGTTTTTAAGACTTGTGCATTTTGCAAATGCTCTTTCTCCAACATAAGTAATACCTTCAGGCAGGCTTATGCTTTCAAGATTTATGCAACCGTTGAAGGCATCGTTCTGTATGCTTTCGATTTTGCTTCCTTCCTCAAAGCTGAGGCTCCTTATACTGGTGCAATTTATAAAAGCAGAATAGGGAATGCTTGTAATTTCCTTTGGAATAACAAGGTCTTCTACCAAAGCGCCGTCAATATAGAGGTCAGCTCCGTGATAGGTAGGGATATCTGATGCAAAGGTGTAGGATAAACCAAACCAGAATTCAAGGCTCGGCACAGATACGCTGCTTATGTTAGCACAATCCGTGAATGCGTATTTACCAACACTTGCGCAAGCGCTTCCGTCTTCAAATTCTACTGAAGTGATGTTGTTTATTACGTCCGACTGCTTTATATCAAATAATCCATCGGGTATTTCGGTAACGCCCTTACCGATGATAAGCTTTGTGCCGCTTGTATTTTTGCCAAGGTCATCGAAGGTTCCGCTAGAACTGCTTTGCATTTTTGCTTTTGCGGCGTTGAAATAGATTTCGGTCAAGCCGGTGCAATAAGAAAATGCGTCGGTACCGATTTCTGTTACAGATTTACCGATAGTGACTTTTTCAAGGCTTGTGCAATTATAGAACGCGCAGTAGCCGATAGTAGTAACAGAATCTCCGATGATAACATTCTGGAGACTTTTGCAATAATAAAATGCCCAATCGTTAATTATAGTTATCGTTTTTGGTAATGTTATGCCGGTGTTATCGACGTAACTATGGCGGGCGCGCTCAAGGCTACATACAAGCTTCTTTACGCTCTTGGCGTATGCGATTTTGTAAAGCTTGACGCTATGTTCTTCCCCGTGCAGTCCATCGGCTTCCTTCTTGCAGGTCTCGGCATCCTTCTCATGTTCACTAAGAAAAGCAAGTCCGAGAAGCTTGCATCTGCCGCTCCCGCAGTATTCACAGGTACCTTCGTATTCGTAGGTCTTATGGTAGCGGGGCTCGGTCTCCTTGATGCGGCTCTCTGCGTTCTTGCAAAGAAGCTTGGCAAGCCCGGTCTTATCGCACTCTACGTGTTCTCCTTCATCTGCTGCCTTGGTATGGGCTACCTTTCTTCCAAGGACTTCGCTGAGGCATCTATGAACTGGATCGCTGAAGGCGTCAACGTAGTAGGCCAGGGAACATTCCTTGCAGGCGCCATCATCCTTCACAAGAACGGCCTTGCAGACCTCACACTTGAAAAGAAATAAGTCTTATCGACAAATGTCGGGAAAGGATTTATTATGCTTAAAACTAAACCAATTTTAGGCGCGCTTATCGAGAGAATTGATGCGGCGCATCCTATGACAAAGCTTGATATCGGTGAGTATTCCGAGATTAAGGCTCCTATGATGAAATTTGAAATTTCCGCTTATAAGGCGGAAGGCCTCGGCCATGTTTCAGTAATGAGTATGAGCGGTATGCTGGGTCTTATGAAGATGGATACGGTTATTATAAATCCCATCGACCGCGACCTGCCTCTCCTCTCTTACGACAGAGTTTACGCCGCAGGCAACGATACCTTTATTGTTGAGCTTTACGACACTATGGCAAATCCCTGCCAGATGTCAGCCCTCGGCAAGGTAAAATCCGATGCCATAGCCCTTCCGTCACACGACCTTGGCGAGCATTGGTACGATGATATCAAGCTCCCCGAATCGCTCTCCTTCAAGGGAAAGAAAAAGCACGAGGCTGATTTTGACCGTGTTGCGCTTGCCACTCTCGAGGCATATTTTGCAGCCGAGGATAGCGCAGAGTTTGACGTTAACGTTAAGGCAGAGAAGTCTTCTGCATACGTTGAAGGTCTCCTTAAAAACGGCGGCCCATCAACCAGCGTATTCTTAAAGCTCTTTGGAGAAGAAAAGACCGCGGATCTCTTCAGAACCGTTCTCTTCGGAACTAAGAGATAAATCTTCATAAAAATGAAAAGATGGCAGTCATAGAATCTCATCGCGCCATCGTCTGACAAAATATCAGAGCGACCGACAAAATCGGTCGCTCTTTTTATCCTTTTTTATGACACACAAACTCACCCATATGAATTGGGTGCAAAAAAGTTCCAAAGCATTTTTTAAAATCGCTTATTCCACGCTGCTTATAATGAATTGGCAAATATGGGTAAGCTCCACCGGTTTCAAATAAAAAAACTCCTTTTTCTTTTAAATTACACATAATTCTATAAATTAAGTATTTGCTTATACCAACGGGTTTGTCTTCAGAGGACGCCCCTAGAGAATACTGTGCTGTTCCATTGTAGATAAAAACTACAGCTGCAACAATAATATCATCCTTGGTTTTATCGTATATATAGTACAAATTCGCATGTGTGTTATTTAATCCGAGAATATTTTGGTAATATTGATTACATTTTGCATGATTATTATTTCTACTATATGTTTTATTGCTCAAGGAAATGAATTTATCAATTTCCGTTTGTGTGGGCTTTTCAGAATGAACAAATTCAAATCTTTCATTTTTAATAAATTTTTTGATTGCCTGTCTCGTGGTTTCTTCGCATGCTCTTAAAATTTCTAAGTTATCCTTTTTTATATCGACTAACCAAGTATAACGAATACTAGGTTGAAAACCATAGAAAATCAAAGGATTTATCGAATTTTTACCAGGAAGGTTATATTCGCACAGAGCAGGTAATTCGGTTTTTACTGTTTTTTTGAAAAAAATTTCATCAAAATAGGAAATTACAAACTCTGACAGCTTGATTTGATATCTTTTTGATAGATTGGGATGAATGATGATCCCATTACGCATTATTATTTCATTGTTATTCAAAAAAAGAACACAAGCAAAAACAATTTCGTTAGTAAACTTATTTATGACAGCAAAGGAGATGTTTTTCGCTTTTTCTGTTTCTTCAACCAACATCATAGAAAAAACATCAGTAGCATATCCTGTAGGACTAGAATATACAAATTCATTCCATACACTCTCTTCCACTTCGTTGTATAAAACAATTTTGAAATATTTACTTAGTATCTTCATTATTTATTCCTTTTTTATAGAAAAAATTCTACATCCAACATCCATATGGCCCTTGAATGTATACTTTTTGCCCCAATCACCATTCTTCAAGTCTTCAGCCAGCATTTCTAATCCATTTTGTAATTCGGTATCGCTTAAGTTGCTTAACAACGTGCTCGAATATAATAAGTCTTTACGAAAAAAACATTCAGGTTTGTTCCAAAAAGCTGCAGAAAAACCATCCAAAAAATTAGAATCTAGTGTATAGTTCTCAATATTGACAGATGTACAGAATACCGCTTCTAATTCTTCTTTCAGGGTATCTATAGAACCATATTGTTGTATTTCTTTTTCACGAAGCATAGGCCAATAATCGAAAAACCATAATTTTTGTGAAATCTGAGGATCGAAAGTAAACACCACAAGATTTGCACCTTTTTTTAAAATTCGATAGATCTCTTCAATGCTTTTTTTTCGTTGAGTAAAGTGATGAATTGCATTAACAATGATTACGCCATCTGCTATCCCTTCCGTTAACCCTGTTTCCTCCGCGCAGGCTTGTATCCAACAAATATTTGAGTTTTTATTTTGTAGTTGCATTTCTTTTTGTGGTTCGACTGCAATAATCTGAAACCCTCGTTGCTCAAGTGCAGATGCATAATTTCCAGTTCCTGCGCCGATATCAACAATTGTCCCGGCGTCTATATTTAGGCACTCAATTAATTTATCGCAAAGTCTTGGATCTGCACGCCTAAGATTGTTATAATACATAGCACGTTCATTAAAACCAAGCTTTGTTTTCTTTTTCATTTCATAATTGTGTACAATGTAATCTCGAATTGCGCAACATTCATCATATGTAATTGGTAAAAAATTTTTGTAAAAACCTGTTTGCGGATTAGGAAAATATAACGCCTCACCAAAAACCTGATTTTTAGATTCTCTTGTCCTTCCGTATAGATGAAGATGCATTGCATCCCTTTTTATACCAGAATCAATTGACCAGTTACCATTAATTTGATAGTTTATTACTTCTACGTTTACATTATTTTTTTTCAATACAAGTTTCATTGCTTGACCACATATAATCGCAAGTTTTCCTAATTCCTCCGCATATAACAGAGGTAACTCATCTAAGGTTTTATATTCTTTGAGTTTACAAACAATGGCTATATGTCCACCGTCACAACGATCTATATGAGGAATATCGGGCAAACCTATCACAAAATGTTTGGTTTCAAAAATTATTGTAGCTAACTTCATAGAATATCACCATCTTCCGGCACATTATTAATACCTAAAAGCCATTTAGAATAATGCTTTGGTGCATTACTTACAAATTCATCATCTTTAATATGTTGTTTTAAATAGATTTCTTCCATAGATGTGTTTTCGTCTATAGGTGTGGCGGTCTCCCAAATTGTATCAAAATGTTCAACATAGAGATGATAAACGTTATTATGAACTTCTACATTACGTGCTATATAATACGGGCTAGAACCACCTTGTTCTGTCACCATAAATGGAGCAACTATTGCTTCTTTACAGTTGATTACCATGGAAAGAGAAGGGATATCATCGTAAACTCGTAACTGTATACGGGAAATATCTAGATCATCTTTCAAATTTGTAATTAAATCTCGGATATCTGTAATTACTGCTTGTGTTTTTGTTATTGCCTCATGTTTTGTCTTATAAATTTTTGCTGAAGAACGTATATGAGCTGTAGCTGACCAAGGTGCAAGTAATAAAATTTGAATTTGAAGTGATGGATGCTCCATTAATTGTCTTTTGATTATTGGGAGATTGGCGGCAGCCAAAATATCATTTGAACTAACACCTATAATCTTGATTATTTTATCAGAACTTTTTATTACTTCTTTGAAGTCAATTCTTTTTCTATCAAAATAGAAAGCGTTTACGCCTGTATTTCCTTTTATCTCTTCCGGCATTACTTCAAGCATACGTTCACTCATAAAATCAACAATGTCCAACCTCATAAAAATTTCCATAATTATGGAGACCGTTGATGAGGTAATAAACGTTATGCCTAATGAGGTAAACGTTCCACGATAAACCGATTCCATGTTGTTACTAAAGAATATATACTCTAGAAAAAGACACAAAATACCTAACAGCAAAAGCACTATTACAATATACACAGTCTTAAACTCGACTATTTTTCGTATATCATTCCAACTCAATTTTCTTTTTTTCATAATGCACCTCATCACATTAAATAATATTTGTTCTTAACCCACTTTTTCAGCATTTACCACATACCCGTTACGCTTAAACGAGTTGTACCTTAAATTTTTTCGTCTTTACATAATTACTGAACTTATAATTCTATAACGCTATTTTTTCAACTGCTTCGCTATTTGAGACAAAATTAAGTTTCATTTTGCGTTTAATATTATAGTTCAACAATTATATTATAACTTCGTTTTAACGAATTGTCAAGATTTGAAGCAAAATTCAGTAATATTATTTATTGTTTTGTTTACTATAGTATTTTTATAAATGATTTAATGAAGATTTACGAGATGATAAAACTAATAAATCAGTACGTTGATGTTAATATATCATTTTCTAAAGAACCCTTGGTTAGAAATATTAAATGAAATATTGAGGTTAGTGAATATTTTTAAGGTATTCCAATAGAGGCATAAAAAGTGCGACTTATAAGAAGGAAATTGAAAAAACGTGGTAAGAGTCCTTTTGCATTTTATTTCAGATACTTAAAGCTAGTACATCTGAGGGGAATAAACTTTTATCTGCATGTTCCAATTACCAAATTATAGGGCTGTATCAAAATTTGCAATTGAGGCAACCCCCTGGATTTTTATTATAGAATATTTTTTGTGGAGACTGAGGCATATTCAAATACAATACCTCCATGTATTATATTTGACTTTTCTAACGAAAATATAATAGTAGTGTAAACAGTGGTTAAGTCATCACCGTTTTTCGGAGCAGCCGAGGCGATGTCCTCGGTTGCTCGTTTTTTATTATAACGTATTTTAAGATTTTTCCATTTTACTTATTGACATTTTTCACTGTTTAGTCTATAATAGATTTGAGGTTAAAAACAGCCTTGTCGCACCGAAAAACAAACGGCAAAATTAATGAAAACAAAAAATCTTCAACTGAAGGAAAAATGTCTATGAATAGAGTTTATGTAAACAATAATTGGCAATTTATCTACAATTTTGATGAAAAGCTTCACAATCCCGAGTTTTACAGCTCGGATATCGAGACTGTAAGAATCCCCCATACAACGAAGGAGCTGCCCTTCAATTACTTCTCCGAGGATGAGTATCAGACGGTTTCGGGCTATCGCAAGACCATCTTTGCTTCCCCTGAATGGCAGGGAAAACGTGTGCTTCTCACCTTTGAGGGCGTTGCCCACTATGCAGAGGTCTTTCTTAACGGTGAGAAAATAGGAGAGCATTATAGCGGTTATACCGCCTTCACCCTTGATCTTTCTGACTCCTTAAGATACGGAGAAGCGAATATTCTCGTAGTCAAGGTTGACTCCCGCGAGAGCCTGAACATTCCTCCCTTCGGCAACGTTATCGACTATATGACCTACGGCGGAATTTACCGCGAGGCTTATCTTGAAATTAAAAATCCTACCTACATATCTGACGTTTTCGTAAAGCCCGAGTTAGACGGCAGGGTAGTCAGCGAGGTCACTCTTGTAGGCAATCCCGATGGAAAGGCTCTCCGCCAGACCGCTATTTTTGGCGATAAGGAAATCCCCCTTGATAGTGCCACAGCATCCGCCGCGCTCACCCTTGAGGGCAGAGTAGAGAAGCCTGCCCTTTGGCATATTGACACGCCCAATCTCTACCTTATAAGAACAGAGCTTCTTGAGGGCGATAATGTTATTGACACCCACGAGGTCAAGGTTGGCTTCCGTAAGGCAGAATTTCGCACCGACGGCTTTTATCTCAACGGCGAGAAGCTGAAAATTCGCGGTCTTAACCGCCATCAGGCATACCCTTACGTTGGCTATGCCGCGCCCAAAACCATGCAGGAGTTTGATGCCGACGTGCTTAAAGGTGAGCTGGGTCTCAACACCGTCCGCACCTCTCATTATCCTCAGTCCCACCACTTCATAAACCGTTGCGACGAGATCGGACTTCTGGTTATCACCGAGATTCCCGGCTGGCAGCATATTGGTGACGCGGAGTGGCAGGAGCAGGCAGTTAAGAACGTTGAGGAAATGATTCTTCAGTACCGCAACCATCCATCCATCATCCTCTGGGGCGTGCGAATCAACGAGTCTCAGGATAACGAAGCGCTCTATCTTCGTACAAACGAGGTAGCTCACAGGCTTGATCCCACAAGATCCACAGGCGGTATCCGTAATTTTAAGAGGAGTCAGCTTCTTGAGGACGTTTATACATATAATGAATTCATTCACGACGGAAAGCACCCCGGCTGCGACCCCAAAAAGAAGGTTACCTCGGATATGAAAAAGCCCTATATGATCACCGAGTATAACGGCCATATGTTCCCAACCAAGTCCTACGACTGCGAGGAGCATAGAGTAGAGCACGCCCTTCGCCACGCCCGCGTACTTGATGCGGTTGCATCCTACGATGATATCGCAGGCAGTTGCGGCTGGTGTATGGCAGATTACAATACTCATAAGGACTTTGGCTCGGGGGACAGAATTTGCTATCACGGCGTCCTTGATATGTTCCGCAATCCCAAGCTTGCCGCCGCAGCCTATTCCTCCCAGGGTACAGCCCCTATGCTTGAGGTTGGCTCTAGCATGGATATCGGAGAGCATCCCGCTTGCGTTCGCGGAAATCTCTGGATGTTCACCAATGCAGATAGCGTTAAAATGTATAAAAACGGCAAGTTTATCAAGGAGTATTTCCCGAAGAGCAAGGATTTCCCTCACCTGAAGAACAGCCCCATACTTATAGACGATTTCATCGGTGATGCCCTTTATGAAAACGAGAACTTTAAGCCCGATCAGGCAAGAACTCTTACTAAGGCATTGAACTACATTGCCCGTCACGGCTATGGCACACTTCCCCCTAAGATTCTCCTTGCCGCGGCGAAGTGTATTCTCCTCTACGGAATGAAGATTCAGGACATCGTTGACCTCTATACCAAGTATGCAGGCGATTGGGGCGGATCATCGAGAGAGTATCGTTTTGACGCTATAATGCAAGGTAAAGTTGTCAAATCGGTGACAAAATCGCCTATGAACAAAGCAAGTCTCAAAGCGGACGTTTATAAAAACGCCCTCACAGACGGCGACACCTACGATATGACAACCATAAGAATTACCGCTACCGACGAGTACGGAAACCTGCTTAATTATTCGAATGAGCCCATCCGCATCACCGCCGAAGGCCCTGTTGAGATCGTCGGCCCACACGTAGTATCTCTCCGCGGCGGTATGACAGGCACTTACATCAAAACCGTAGGCAAGACAGGCGCCGCTACCGTCACCCTTTCAAGCCCTGCCCTCGGCGAGGTAAAAATTCCACTTACCGTCAAAGCAGAGAAGTAAGAAAAAATAAAAAGCTTTTTATCAGCATTAATAAGTAACTTTAATATCTCTGAAAAAGCTTTTCGTCTGCATTATAAGAAAAATCGATTTTAACTTTTCTGGAAAATAAAAAAACAAAAAAAGAAGGCTGTGTTTTTCACTCTCGAAAGAGGATACGCAGTCTTCTTTTTATTAATTTGATCGAACTTGTAAGCCGGGTTCTGTACGCTCTCGCGCAGCAATCATCTATCTTCACTTGAGATTACTCTCAAGTTCAAGCCTTGCGGCTCTGCCCCCATAAATCGAGTAGGGCGGGCAGCCCCTCGCCGAAGCGAGACTTAAGGTGTTGCATCGGATAGGGTTTACAGCGGACTTATGTTACCATAAGAACTGGTGAGCTCTTACCTCGCCTTTCCATCCTTACCGTACCGGGGTACGGCGGTCTATTTCTGTTGCACTTTCCCGGAGGTTACCCTCGGCGGACGTTATCCGTTATCCTGCCCTCTGATGCCCGGACTTTCCTCACCGTAATACCTTTCGGCAACATACGGCGCGATTGCCCTGTTCGGTCGGGAATATTATACTAGATTTTCCCCCGTTTGTCAAGGGAAATATAAACAAATTTACCCTCGCGCACGCGAAATATTTTAGTATAAGTAACAAATTTCATTTTTTTTCAAAAACCTCTTGTATAAATTGAATATTTGTGATATAATTAACAATGGAAAAGAAGGGGAGAGCAAGAGTCTTCCCCCGAAATCAACCGAAAAAACTCAAAAAAATAAAATAAATTTCTAAATTTTGGAGGATTTTTATCATGGCAAATGTTAGAGTTGCTATCAACGGCTTTGGCCGTATTGGACGTCTTGCGTTCAGACAGATGTTTGGTGCTGAGGGTTACGAGATCGTAGCTATCAACGACCTTACCAGCCCCAAGATGCTCGCTCATCTTCTTAAGTACGATACTGCGCAGGGCAGATATGAGCACTGCGATACAGTTACCGCTACTGATGACAGCATCACAGTATGTGGCAAGACCATTAAGATCTACGCTGAGAAGGACGCTGCTAACTGTCCTTGGGGCGAGCTTAACGTTGACGTAGTTCTCGAGTGCACAGGCTTCTACTGCTCTAAGGATAAGTCTATGGCTCACATCAACGCAGGCGCAAAGAAGGTTGTTATCTCCGCTCCCGCAGGCAACGACCTCAAGACCATCGTTTACGGCACAAACCACAACACACTTACTGTAGATGACCAGATCATCTCTGCTGCTTCTTGCACAACTAACTGCCTTGCTCCTATGGCAAAGGCTCTTAACGATTACGCTCCCATTCAGTCCGGTATCATGACCACTGTTCACGCTTACACAGGTGACCAGATGATCCTTGACGGTCCTCACAGAAAGGGTGACCTTCGCCGTGCACGTGCTGGCGCACAGAACATCGTTCCTAACTCCACCGGCGCTGCAAAGGCTATCGGCCTTGTAATCCCCGAGCTTAACGGCAAGCTTATCGGCTCCGCTCAGAGAGTTCCCACCTGCACAGGTTCTACAACTATCCTCGTAGCAGTTGTTAAGGGTCAGGACATCACTAAGGATTCCGTAAACGCAGCAATGAAGGCTCAGGCAACCGAGTCCTTCGGCTACAACACCGACGAGATCGTTTCCTCTGACGTAATCGGTATCCGTTACGGCTCTCTCTTCGATTCTACCCAGACAATGGTAGCAAAGATCGACGACGATACCTATCAGGTACAGGTAGTTTCTTGGTACGATAACGAGAACTCCTACACAAGCCAGATGGTAAGAACTATTAAGTACTTCGCAGAACTTAACTAATTGACTTAGATATTTTGGCTATAATCGCCGAATTCCCGGAAGCTCGCAGTAGGTTTCTACAGCTTCGCCGTGAATTCGGCGATTCTATCTCAAAATCTCGTCGTCAAGGCGACGTCATACCTTGTAACCATAAAAAGCGGAGAGCAATCTTCGCTTTTTGTTTATCACCCTGCAGAGCAGGATTTCATCGCGGAAGCGATTTCATCCACCCTCTCCGTCAGCAGAGCTTACACCTGTCTCGCTGCGGCTCGGTCACCTTCGAGGTCTTTACACTCTCCGTCACCCTACGGTGCCACCTCTCCCAAAGTGAG
>JAZTXP010000062.1:0-78431 GCA_045636465.1 Eubacteriales bacterium | reverse complement strand
AGCAGCTTCATATGCTCCCAGGTGGATTCATTCACTCCCGAGAAGGGGGCAACCCATACAGCCTCCCCCGTCCATTCGTATAAAAAGTGTAGAAGCGTGCCACCCAGCGAGGTCACCGCAAAGCCCATCAGCTGCCAAAGTCCAATCGATCGTTTCATAAAATCACCTGTAAAACGTTTTTTTAATAAGTGTATTCGGAAAAAGACATTTTTATACAGTGTAATGTTCTTGAGGGACAAATTATATCGGCTTAGCTTCATTGCGAGCCTCGGCGAGCAGCTTCATTTTTGCCGCCGCAAAAACTTCATTATCAGAAAAGTGTAGTAAAGTACTCTTAATAAAAATGTGCCATAGAAATTGATTTTCAGAGAAAACTGTGCTATAATATAGGCGAAAAAATTTTGGCAGAGGGGAGAGCAGATATGCCGTTACACATAATAAGACAAAACATAACAAGGATGTTGGTTGACGCCATCGTTAATACTACCAACCAAAATATGATGCCCGGCGGAGGAGTTGATGCCGCTATACATAGGGTGGCAGGTCCCGAGCTGATGGAGCATTGCAAGGGGCTTGGGAAAATTTCGGTGGGCGAGGCGAGGATCACTCCCGCCTTTAATCTTCCGTGCAAATATATAATACACACGGTAGGCCCCGAATGGAAGGGCGGCCTTGCGGGCGAGCGGGTCCTCCTTCAATCCTGCTATAGCGAATGCATGAGGCTGGCTATCGAAAATAATCTCGAGTCTATTGCATTTCCGCTGATTTCCTCGGGAGCGTACGGATACCCTAAGGATAAGGTTCTTCTTGAGGCCGAGGAGGTTATAACCCAGGTGCTGGAGCATCACGAAATGGACGTTTATCTTGTGGTGTACGATAAAGCATCTTATAGCATCAGCCGGGAAATTTACAACAATGTGCAAACATATATTGACAATTTCTACATAATACCTCCTCCTGTGGCAGAAAGATCTATTTATGATCTAAGTAGAAATTCGGATTTTGAATTGGCAATGTTTTGCAAAAGGCCGCCCGAATCCGATCAGGTGCATCAAAGGGCAAAGAGGGATATTTCTTCTGAATTCAATAGACGCGACACCTCTCGGGAGAGGCTGACCGCGGCAAGTGATCTCGAGAGTGTAAGAAGCAGCTCCGCTCTTAATTCGGCTACGCTGATGGATATGATAGAAGATATTGACAAGTCCTTTGCCGATACTCTCCTTGATTACATAGATAAAAAGGGAATGACCGACGTGGAGGCTTACAAAGGCGCAAACGTGAGCAGAAAGGTCTTCTCTAAGCTTCGTTGCGAAAAGAACTACAGGCCCAGCAAGATTACGGCAATATCCTATGCTATCAGCCTTCACCTTAGCGTTGAAGAAGCGAAGCACCTTTTGCTGACCGCGGGCTACGCTCTCTCGCGTTCCTACCTTATGGACGTTATCATAGAGTATTTTCTTGCCTCGGGCGCATACAAGGATATCCACGAGGTAAACCAGGTCCTCTATCAGTTTGATCAGCCCTCTCTCGGCTGCTCAAAGTGACCGTCAGAGAGCAGAAGGAAATCAAAAACGGGAAGAATTTTGATAAAAAAACGAGCTTGAAGAAAAAATTCACGCATATTATCTTAAGCATTACGGAAAGCGGGAAGGTGACCTGTGGCTGGATCCGCCTGCCGCAAACGTGCGCATCTTCCTCCGCGATGGGAAATACATCTCCCTCAAAAGCCATATCCTCGCCGGCGAGGTTGAGGAGTACGTAGAATGTCTACCTAAGGGAGACTGCGAATAATTCAGAATATGCATACAAAATTCTCTTGGGTGATACCGATAAATATATTCTTAATTCTTAAATTGCCGTTTTGCATATCAATGTGTTGATTTTTCTTTTGTAATATGGTATAATTCCGATATAATCAACAAATGGAGGATTAATGTGATGTTTGATTTTAGCGGTAGGGTTGCCGTCGTTACAGGGGGCGCTCGCGGAATAGGAAGGTGTATTGCCGATAGCTTCAGAGCCGCAGGAGCGTTCGTTGCCGTGATAGACGTGCTTGAAAATGATTATTTCGTAGGAGATATTGCAGATAAAAGTACTCTTGAGAGGTTTGCCGAAAGAGTTATAGATGATTTTGGTAAGGTTGACTTTATTATAAATAACGCAAAGCCCGCTACGGTTGGAATAACAGGTGGATCATACGAGGACTTTGATTATGCTATGAAGGTAGGGGTTACGGCGCCGTTTTATCTTACGAAGCTGCTTTCGGGGCATTTTGGCGACCACCCGTCAGTCATTAATATTTCCTCCTCGAGAGATAGGATGAGCCAGCCCGAGACAGAGAGCTACACCGCGGCTAAGGGCGGGATTGCCGCCTTAACTCACGCTATGGCGGTAAGCCTTTCGGGAGTGGCTCGCGTAAATTCTATCTCTCCCGGTTGGATAGATAATGAATACCTAACGTACGAGGGGGCTGATGCGACTCAGCATCCCTCAGGCAGAGTAGGTAATCCTATGGATATATCCAATATGGTAATGTATCTTTGCTCGGATATGGCGGGCTTCATCACAGGCGAGAACGTTTGTATTGATGGAGGAATGACGCGGCAGATGGTTTATCATAACGATCACGGATGGACGTATAACGGCTGATTTTGGGAGATGATATAGTTATGAAAAAGCTTTTAATAAGCGGATTTATGCCATTTGGCGGAGAAGATATAAATCCTTCGTGGGAGGCGGTAAAGGCGCTTCCCGAAAGAATTGGAGAATATGAATTAACCAAGGTCTGCCTGCCCGTGGTCTTTGGCGAGGCATATCGCGCAGCCCTCAGTGCGGCGAAAGAAATATCTGCCGATGCAATACTTTGTATCGGCCAGGCAGGGGGCAGAGCCTCGGTCACACCCGAGCTTGTGGCAATCAATCTTCGATATGCTAAAATACACGATAACGACGGAAATCAGCCGAAGGACGAGCCTATAATCGAGGGCGGAGCTAAGGCGTATTTTTCCACCCTGCCCGTCAGAAAAATGTCGCAGGCTATAAAAGAGTCGGGCATCCCCTCCGAGCTTTCTTATTCCGCAGGCGCATACGTTTGCAACGACCTGCTCTACAGTCTCCTCGCCGAATTCAAAGGCACCGAGACCCGCGTGGCATTCATTCACGTGCCGTATATTCCCGAGCAAGAAAAAGAGCCCAATCTTCCTCTTGACGATATTGTAAAGGCTCTTGCTATTGCTATCCAAAGCTTTGATGATTAAGATTAAAAAATCGTGAAGTCTGAACATATATTTCCGAAGCTTTTATAAATAAACCAAAAGACCGCACTTCATAATGCGGTCTTTTTATGTTGGTTTTACAAACTAATATTTACTTTTTAGGGGGTTTCTTTATTGCTTCAATAACTACCTCTGCGATAAATCTCATTCCGTCCTCGTCGGGATAAAGGCCGTCAAGGGTGTTGTTATAGTAGAAATCATTGTTGAGACGGCTGCCGAAAAGATCTGCTATAAAGTAGCCCTCCCCCTGAAGCGCTGCCGCCTCCTCGATAGCCTTGTTGAAGGCCTCGGCTCTTTTTTTGAAATATGGCTCGCGATCGGGAATATTTACACAACAGACCCTTGCCTCGGGATAAAGCTCCCTCAGGGTATTAAGCGTCAGCCTGTAATCCTCGGCGAAGACCTCAGGGGAGATGCCTCTGCCAAGATCGTTTATTCCCATAAAAAGAATTATAAGATCGGGCTTATTCCCTCGGGCGTCGGCAAGCTCCTTTGCTCTGCTAACTCCCGACGTAGGATCACCCCTACCGCTGAGATTTCCGCCCGACCAAGAATTATTTACGCATAGCGTAAGTCCGAAGGCGTTCAGAACTAATTCAAAGTAGGTTTTTTCTCTGGGAAATGGCGGACGGTAAAACACAGGATTGTTGCCGATAGTAGTGTTAATATTTGAATTGTTTGACACACCGATGTAAGTAGATATACTGTCTCCAAGTATGGAGAGCCTTTTATTTTTCAGCATGCACGATCTCCTTTTTCTAAAGAAACATTACTCATCAGAGTCGAGGATGCCCTGTACCTGCTTCAAAAGGAAATAAACAGTGACAGCGCTTCGATATTCATATCTTGCCTTATTGCAAAAGCTTATGATCTGGGCTCTTTTTTGAGCGCCGCATACACTAGCCTTGATAGAGCATTTTGTAAAGATGCGGCTAACGGTTTCCGCGGTGGCTGTAGGCTCGATTTCAATTACCTTTTCGATAAATTCGGTCAGGTCATCGAAGCTGATATCCGATGCAAGAATCTTGTCTGCTATATCGTCATGCTTCGACCTGATATTCCTGAAATCCTCTAAGAGATCCTTGGTACCCTTCTTTTTAATAGTCATATTCACGTACTCAATAGATTTTGAGATGCTGTCGATAAAGGTAGATAGGCTTTCACTGTATCTCTTATAGTCGGCACTATCAGGAACGTAGTAACGAAATACTCCCTCGGAATATGATCCGCATACCCCGATTTCATCAATGCGATCCTCCACAAGATCGTGCCATCGAGAGATCGCGGCGCTATCCAGCCCCAGCGCCTTGGATTTTATATATTCCGCCAGAAGTCCGTTATCATGGAAGAAGCTTAACCCCGGCGAATCGCCTGTATGTATTACAAGCCGCTTGTTAATTTCGGGGATATGAACATCAAGCCTTGGAAGAAAAGCATTTTCTGCATCCTCCGCATCTCTTTGGAGAGAGATGTACTGAATGAGCGAGAGATCGTTTTTTGGATATTCGGGGAATGGGCCGCCGTTTGATTCGAGAAGCCTCTTCTTCTGAAGAAAATTGCCGGTACTTTCAAATCTTGTGCGAAAGACGGAATCAACAAAGTTGACGGCATCGCCACCATCCTCGTCCTTATTATCCTTTATTTCATCAGTCTCCTGCCGTCGGGACAGATGGTTCTTGAAAAATCTTGAGAACGGACTTTCGGGGGCGATTTTTGAGTCGTCTTCTTTTTCGTTATTATTATTTTCGTCTTTTGGAGCGGTCCATTTGTAAACTATACCTTCCAAAAATGTTACTTTTTCATCGCCTTCAAGCTCGCAAATAACCTCTCGCACTATTCCGTAATCCAGAGACAAATCGTTTTGGATCATGGGAATAGAAAAGCATTCCTTCGCCTTGATGTAGTCTATAATCTTTTCTTTTGCATTATTGCTCATAGTGAACCTCCTTCTTTATCAGTCAAAATCGAAATCGAAAACTTTTCTCTTTTTATTTGACTTCATTACGTATTTGTATCTGGGATCTCCCAGCGCGATCGTTGCATTGTGGGTATAAGGCGAGCGATGTGTGTTGAATTCGGGGCAGGTGTAATGTCTTTCGAATCTTGACCATATCGTATTGCTATTCATGCCGGTAATGATGCATTCACTTGGGGGTAGCTGGGAAAGGCGGCTCACGGGAATCAGATTTACAGTTTCCTTATCGAAGGATTTGATAGTTCTCTCGGTGCCGAAGAGGATCGAACTCGAGGAGATGATCGTATGCTTGCCGCATTCGTTTGAGAAGGATTCCTTGGTTTCGTAATCGTTGGTGCCAAGGAAGATATGTGTAGTCAGGTTATTCTTGATGGTGGTTGCCTTGTTCTTGTAAACCTCGTCAAGCTGAGCGTAGGATTGAATAATAACCCAGAACCAGATGTTTCTGGCTCTGCCAAGGCTGGTAACTCTGTCAAAGTCGGGAAAGGCAGGAAGGTTGCCGAATTCATCGAGGAGGAAGTAGAAGGGATTCCTTCTGTTCTCATCCCGTTTGCGGATCATATCTACGAGAGCTCTGTAAAGCTCCGCAAGGAAGAGCCCGATAAGCGTATCGTATGTACTGGTCTCATCCTTGAAGATTATGTAGATAACGGTGGGAGTCTTGCCATCGTCGAAATCCTCAAAGCTAAAAGAGTTGGCACAGCTTATCTGGCGTATAGCCGCATCTCTATACTTAGAAATGTAGCTGGCAAGAACAGAGATGTATCCGCTGCTGGTTACCTTTGCGCTGATAAGAAGGGTGCTGGATGCCAGCTTATAGGCCTTTGAGGTCGAGTGGTCGCGATCGTCAAAGTATCCGTTGTCGCAGCTCTCGCCCGAGCCTTCAAAGGAGTCGAAAATATTGATGAGAGTATCAATAGAGAAGGTCTCCTCGGTTATAAGCGGGAACTTACGGTCGTTTGGATCGCTATCCTCCAGCATTCCGTAAAGGATGGCCTTGAATATCGTCTTTGCACCCTCGGACCATTCGTCCTTTTCGCTATCCTCGGTGGTGCACATAAGGGCTGTGATAGCATCGATCCTTGAGTCCACCTCGGAGCCGTGAACAGATTCTTCGGTGTTGATGGCAAAGTCAAGCTCCTCCTGGCTCGTATAGATCTTACCGCCAAATTCGTTATAAAGAACTCCGTCCACTCGGGTGACCTTGACCGATCTTCTGACCTCAACCATCTTTCGGTAATGGCGAAAGATAGGTGTAAATGGATTCCATCTGTCAGTATTCTTGAAGTCGGTAAAATCGATGACCTTGATGTTGTAGCCCTGGTCTCTGAAGGTGGAGGCGGTCCTGTAATAGATCTCCTTTTTCGGGTCTGTTATAACCATAGATGCTCGGAGCTTGGATCTTGACATCAGCTCGGCGAAGGGCATGCTGATAGATTGAGTCTTGCCGCTTCCTGTAGCTCCGATAATAAGGGCATGGGTTGGAGACGTGGTAATCACTTGAAGTTCTCCTTTATCATCTCTCTTGATGCAGATAGGAAGCTCTCCTGTAGTCAGCTGAGAATATTCCTCAAGAGAGTAGATTCTCTCGGGGATCTCCTGTGGGAGGTCGTTGTAATGAACGAGCCTTGCGCTATCGTTGTACTTGAATCCGTCGCACGAGGACATAACCAATGAAGCATAGCTGTCATCGGTGTGATTAGGTGCTTTATTAACAGTATCTGTATATTTCATTTCCCTTGATTCCTTTCGTCATTTTGATTAAACCCAAAAGGAGCCGGCCTCAAAACCGATCTTCTTCGGCAAAAAGGGAGCAATATCCTTGTGGGTAATGAGAGCGTGTCCGCCCTCTGCCTTAAGTGAAACAACTCTGTCGATCACCGAGGAGACGGTTGCGAGAGGATGGCGGGCCAGGCTTTTGATAGCCTCCTCGTCAATAGAAATGCTCTCCAGGCTGAAGACCTGCTTCTTATCGTCGATAATGCCGCGGATAAGCTCGGACTTATCGTTCTCCTTGGCGGGAGCAAGCTTTACTACGTCACATTCGGTCATAAGCTCGGGGATTACCGACGAGGTCGCCGTAAGGATGGGAAGAATTCCCGAATAATCGAAGCGGAGACTGTGATGATAGTGAAGCTCACGCCTTGCAGATGCGCGAAGGAAGCGTCCAAGATCCGCCTGGCATGCCTCGCTGATATCCGAGCAACCCTCGATCAAAACCGCAACGCAGGCGTTGGTATCGCTGTTCATCTCGCTGACGATGGGGTTATCGTTGAGAGGCGAGAAGCTTTGCGGAGGAGCGCACTTCAGGTCTACGCGGATGATGCTGTTCTGGTGGAATGATTTGATTATAGCTTGCCTGAAGGAATCAAGCATATATTCGTCGGGGCATATGATGAGCAGGGGCTTGTATTCCGCGGGGGATGTCCTGGAATGGCTGAAGAGAGCGAGGTTTGAGAGAATAGCCGTGATCTCATTCTCTCTTCCGGCAGGTGTCTTGATCGCCAGCTTCTTCGGAACTATGATAGGTGTCTTGCGGGTGAGATTCACGGGAAGCGCGCTGAAGTCAGGCTCCTTCGCTGCCGTTTCGATAAGGTGTACCTTGGACCCCTCGGTAAGAACCTTAGAATTGATCACGTCGAGAATAGGCTGAGAGATCCTGCTCTTCTCGGAGAGCTTGCTATAAAATCTCTTCTCAAGGGCAAATGCGATAGGGCAGACGCCGGTATCCTCAGGGATCTCCAGATGTCTTTCCAGATATTTATACGCCTCATCCTGGGATGCGGCAGAAAAAACAGCCTTAATGATAGAAGGATAAGCGACCTTATTCTTATCGTGCTTCATTCCGAGAATAAGCGCCAGGGGATCGTTCCAGAGAGCGGCGCTACGGATGAGCTTGATTGCTCCCGAGACGTCCTTTTTAACGAAAATGCCGTAAAGCTTCATATAGGCAAGCATCACCATGCATCCTACCTCGCCTGCGAGAGCAAGGTGACCGATGCCACTGATGATGCCCTCAAGGCTTTCGCTGTCGCCGTTTTCCGCGATCTTCTTTTTAATATCGATAGCAGAGCTTCTGTAATTTACCACTGTTCTCATATCCTCGGAGAATTTGTGAGGAGAGAACTCGATAGCTCTGCAAAGAAGATTGAACTTGCTCTCGCGGTCGGCGCCCTTTATAAGCTCGTTCGCCATTATACTGCGGTAGGTGTCAAGCAGCTCCTTATCGCGAATGCCGAAGAGTCTTGCGACCCTTCCGTAGTGGGTCTGAAGCTCGCCGTCCTCAAGATACTTGCCTAAAAGAACGTCAAAAGTATTTACATATGTTAAAAAGCTATATACGATATATGCAGCGGTGTTTTTCATATTTTTATCCTCCTTCTTTCGTTAAAAATGCCTTGGGCGCCGAATACATTATTTTGTCGATCAGTCCGAATTTCAGTGCCTCCTCTGCGGTAAGGTAATTATCTCTCTCTGTCGCGGCGCTTATCTCCTCGATGGACTTGCCTGTGTTCTTTGCAAGGATCTCGTTGAGCTTGGTGCGGACTCGGACGATCTCTCTTGCGGTGATTTCGATATCGGTAGCCTGTCCATGGGCTCCTCCAAGAGGCTGATGTATCATGATCTTTGCGTTGGGCATAGCGCATCTCTTGCCTCTCGTTCCGCTGGAGAGGAGAAACGCTCCCATGGACATTGCCATTCCGTAGCAGACGGTCTGCACGTCGCACACAGCATTGTTAATAGCGTCATAGATCGCCATTCCCGCAGTCACCGAGCCGCCGGGGCTGTAAATGATCAGTATAATGTCTGCGTCGCCCTCTCCGCGCTCGCGCTCGGCTCGGAGTGTAATATCAAGGTATGTAATCGCCAGAACGATTCTCCTGGCCATATCGTCTGTGATCTCTCCCCAGACGGTGATGATGTTCTTTTGCAGGAAGAAGCCCTCATCAAAAGCTTCTCTTGTCGAGTTTTCAAATCTGTTTATCATTTTTTTCTCCCTTCAGCCTCTCAGCCGGTGTATTTTTTCTTCTGTTAACGCTTTTTCCTTAGTGTATGCACCGTAAGCCCTCGGTCTGCAGCCTGTATAGTCTCCGCAGCGTATCTTACCGCCGGGGCATATCTTCTCATTGAGGAAATAGCTCCTTACACTAATATAATACCACATTTTTTCATCTTGTGGTCTCTCTGAAAGCGACTTTGCAGAATAACTTTTTTGTAAACAGTCTCTCTCTTCTCGGTAATATAATATCACTTTTTTTCTTTATTCCGCGCTCCTGCCGCGACATTTTTTCCACCGTCTAAATAGCGTCCGAAACATCGGGGCATTGCCGTATTTTATGCCGAAAGTCCGAGAGGGAAGAGAAGGAAACACGCATTTAGCGGTTGCAAAGATCGGCGGCGGGACATAAATACAAATATAAGCGCGGATATAAGCGCAGAGAAATTTTGATGTTGCAAAAAAGCTATCTTTGTGCTATAATATAGAAAAAACTACGGTGGAGAAAAAAATGAAGGATAAAAAAACAGAACATTTTTTGAATATAATGATCCCGACGTTTCTTTTTGGATCTATATCGGGTATTGCTACGGCGCTTATAATAAATCTGTATAAATTTCTGGCAGGACATGTAATAAATTTGTCGGAAGAGGTATATCACTTTATGTCGGAAAAACCCTTACTGATTTTACCGGCATCAGTACTGCTTTTTGGTGCGGCATACGGAATCTCTATAATTCATAAAAAGTGGCCGAGCATAAAGGGAGGCGGCATCCCTGCGTCCATAGGTATTTTGCGCGGCGTGATCAGCTTTAAGTGGATATCTATGCTTATCGGCACGTTTTTGGCATCGCTGACGACATTCTTCATAGGCGTTCCTCTGGGTAATGAAGGCCCCTCTGTCCAGATGGGTACCGCAATAGGACGGGGAAGCATTCCGAGAAAGCTGAAGCGGCACAAGGCGTGGGAAAGATATACTATGACCGGCGGCGCTTGCGCAGGCTTCTCGGTTGCTACAGGCGCTCCGATATCGGGTGTATTGTTCGCTATTGAGGAGGCGCATCAGAGAGTGTCTCCTATGATCTTTATGGTGGCGGCGGTTTCGGTTTCCACATCATACCTTACAACCGAGCTGATTGCACCTCTCCTGGGCGTGAGCAAAACCCTTTTTCCCCAGCTTTTGCTGATAGATCTGGGGGTAGCGGACGTATGGATACCTCTTGTAATTGGCGGTGCGCTTGGATTGTTTGCGGTTTTGTTCTTAAAGCTTTATAAGTTGATTTACAAGCTTATGACAACTAAGCTTGGCAAATTGCCTGTGTTTGTGAAGATTTTCGGCATCTTCCTTTTGACTCTCATATTCGGAGTTATCTCTCATTCCTTTATCTCTACCGGACATCATCTGATAGTAGAGCTTCTCTCCGAAAGAAGAGTTGTATATATGCTCATCCTTATTTTGGCGGTGAGAATTCTCCTGACTCTTCTTGCAAATACAGGGGGCTTGACGGGCGGAATCTTCCTTCCTCTTATGGCTATAGGAACGCTGGTTTCGGCGCTTTTTGGCGAGCTTATGCTGGCGCTCGGTCTTCCCGAGGAATACTATTCCGTGATCCTTGTTCTGGGCATCACCGCCTGCATCGCAGGTATGATGAAAATGCCCCTGACCGCTATCGTTTTCGCTATCGAGGCTCTTTCAGCCTACGATAATATCATACATATCGCCATCGTTTCCATCGTTGCTTTCGCTATAACCGAGATCTTTGAGGTTAAATCGGTTACCGACAGTGTGCTTGAAAACAGAATTCACGATCTCTATCACGGAAGAAAGAGCAAGGTCATAGATACCTTTGTCACGGTTAGTAAAAATTCCTTCGCCATAGGCAAGCAGATACGTGATATCTTCTGGCCCGCAAATCTCTTTGTGCTTTCGCTTAAGAGAGGCGAGAGCGGCCCGGTTGTGGATAGGCACGGAGGTGAGGAAATGCGCGCAGGGGATATTCTTCACGTAAGATATTCCACCCTGGACGAGGCGGCGACCCGCGAGGAGCTTCTTGCCATCGTCGGCGAGCAGGAGTTTGATGAAAGAGTTGACGAGGTTGTATAATAAATAAAGGAGCCTACTGACCTGTGTGGCAGCTTGCTCCAAAAGAGGTAAATATAATTTATGGCATCACTTTTACTTGTAATAATATATCTGGCCTTTATCAGCCTTGGTTTGCCCGATTCGCTCCTTGGCTCTGCCTGGCCCGAGATGTATAGAGTTCTGGGCGTGGAGCTTTCGGCAATGGGAATAGTGACTACCCTGATCTCGGTAGGAACGGTGGTATCAAGCCTTCTCTCGGACAGGCTGGTTAAAAGGTTTTCTACCCGATGGGTGGTGATCGTCAGCGTCGGACTTACGGCTATGGGGCTTTTCGGATTTTCCTTCGCTCCCACCTTCCCCGCGCTTTGTCTTTTTGCCCTTCCTTACGGCTTGGGCGCAGGATCTATAGATGCCGCCCTCAATAATTACGTGGCTCTTCATTATACCTCAAAGCATATGAGCTGGCTTCATTGCTTCTGGGGCGTGGGCACGGTCATCTCCCCCTATATTATGAGCTACGCTCTCGGCACTGAGCTTGGCTGGGCAGGAGGCTACCGAATGGTAGGAGGCCTTCAGGCGCTTATTCTTATAGTCCTTATATCCACCCTCCCGGTATGGAAAAGGGCAGGACATAAAGCCCCTGATTATTCGGATAATGAGACCGACGGTACGTCGGACGGCGTAGGACTTATGAGATCGCTCCGAATCAAGGGCGTTTCGTACGTGCTTTTGGGATTCCTCAGCTATTGCGCCGCGGAATCCACGGTTATGGTCTGGTCAAGCACCTATTTCTTCGAGGCAAAGGCTACCGATGAGCAGCTTGCGGCAGCTCTCGGCTCTCTCTTCTTTATCGGTATGACGGTGGGAAGATTCTTCTCGGGATTCGTGTCAAATCACGTAGGCGATAAGAATATGATACGTATAGGCTTTGCCGTCTCCGCCGTTGGTGTGCTGATCGTGGCAATTCCTGCGGAGCTTTGGCTGTCCATCGCGGGATTCTTGCTTATCGGTCTCGGCTTCGCACCCATTTATCCGTCTATAATCCACTCTACTCCCGGGAGCTTCGGCAAGGAAAATTCTCAGGCAATTATCGGCATACAGATGGCATCTGCATACCTGGGCGCAACTCTCGCGCCCCCACTCTTCGGCCTGATAGCCAACTACGTTGAAATAAGGCTCCTCCCCCTGTATCTTGCGGTATTTATGATTCTTAGCGTCGTAATGCTCGAGCTGTTAAACAAACAAGCAAAATAAAAAGTGGCACAAATGTAAATAAATATTTTCAAAAATCACTGAAAGAAGAATGGACTGTCTCGTTTTGAGACAGTCCATTTGCGTTCATCTTAAATCAATGATAAAGCACCCAGAAGTAAATGTACGCGGGAATAACGGCTGCGAGGGTGAAGGGAATGCCAATCTTGAAGAAGTCGGAGTTCTTAACCTCATAGCCCTCCTTGCGGAGAATGCCGATACCGGTAATGTTTGCGGATGCTCCGATAGGAGTGCAGTTGCCGCCCAGGGTTGCGCCCGAAAGGAGACCGAAGTAGAGAAGAGTAGGATCGATCTCAAGCGCCGCCGCAAGACCCGTAACAACGGGGAGCATTGTTGCAACGTAGGGGATGTTATCGATGAACGCGGAGATAAGCACCGATGCCCATACTATAACGGTGTAGAGAATAAATACGTTTCCGCCGCCAAGCTTTGCAAGGCCGCCCGCAAGCATATCGATAACGCCCATGTGAGTGATACCGCCGATCATAAGGAAGAGGCCGAAGAGAAGGCCGATGGTCTCAAAGTCGATAGACTTGAGAGGCTCTACAGCAGCCTTGACGTTCTTATTCTTGATGCAGGTGTAGATAAGGCCTACGATGAAGAGACCTGTGCAGATAAGACCGTTCGTGATGTCAGGTTTGTTGGGAATAAAGGATGCGCTGATAAGTCCTACGATGCTGAGGCAGAGAAGAATGGTAGGAACGTAATCGTTAACCTTTGTCATCTCATTATTCTTTTCCACAAGACCCTTTTCCTTACGGAAGAGGAAGTAGAGAATTGCCGCGGATGCAACTGCGCCAAGCTCAACCGCGAAGAAGATACCGGGCTTGCCCTGATACCAGAAGAAATCGAGGAAGCTCATATTTGCGTAAGAGCCGAGCATGATAGCGGTGGTGTCGCCAACCAATGTTGCCGCGCCCTGAAGGTTAGAGGAAACGGCAATGCCGATGATAAACGGAACGGGATTTGTCTTGAGCTTTTTGCATATCTCAAGAGCAACGGGAGCAACCATAAGAACGGTGGCCACGTTATCAACGAAGGCGGAGATGATTCCCGCGAAAAGCGCTAAAGCAACCGCCGCTATCTGAACGTTGGGAACCTTGGACATAACCAGATCCGCAAGAAGCTCGGGCATCTTGGAATCAATGAAGAGCTTAACCAGACCCATGGTTCCTGCGATCATAAGAAGAACGTTAAAGTCGATAGAGGGGAATATCTGATCAAGTGGGAGCATGCCGCTTACAATGAATACTACCGCAGAGCCTAATGCTATGTAGGTTCTGTATTTCGGTAGCGCAAGCATCAGAACGTAGGTGATTGCGAATAAAATAAGTGCGTAGATCATTTAATAGTATCCTTTCTTGTTATAACAAAAATAATATACCATATTTTCAGCAAAGATGGGGTAAAGAAAGGTTTTTTGCATTATAACCTGCACTTAATATATGAAAAAACGTCAGCTGTTGATCCTGTATCCTACGCCAAGCTCGTTGATAATGTAGCTTTCCTCGCCCGGGCGCACGCCCAGCTTTTTGCGGATATTCGCCATATTTACCTGAAGCTTTTTGATGTTGCCTTCGCCAGAGGGCTCGTGCCAGATAGCCTTGATTATTGAGGAGTAGGTTAGAAGCTTCTCCGAATGCTCGGAGAGATATGCGAGAATATTGTATTCGGTCTGAGTGAGCTTGATCTCGTCATCACCGATGGTTACCCTTCTTTTGTCGTACTCAATAGTGAGGTCGCGAAGGGTGAATTTACCTCCCGGGAGATGTCCCTCGCCGGAGCTGTGTCTGTTATTTCTCAGCGCCGCGCGAATTCTTGCAAGCAGCTCGGCAGAGCCAAAAGGCTTCATAATGTAATCATTTGCTCCCATATCTAGCATTTTTACCTTCTCGGATTCGTCGCTCCTTGCGGAGAGGATGATTACGGGAGTGGTTTCCTTTTCGCGAATATCGGCAAGCAGACAGCCCCCGTCCTTATCGGGCAGACCGAGGTCAAGAATAACGAGATCGGGTATGTGAGAGAAATACATCGTGCGCCCCTCGGTGTAGCTTTTGGCCGATATTACCTGATATACGTTTGCTTCAAGCAGAGCTTTTATGAAGGCCGTTATATTTTTTTCGTCCTCCACCAGAAGTATCTTATATTTATTGTTATTCATTGTAATCCTCCTTTTCAAGAGAAATTCTGAACAGAGCGCCGCCCTCGGGCTTATTTTCCGCTGTGAGAGTGCCGCCGTGCGCCTTTATAATGCTGGAGCAAACGCTAAGCCCGATTCCTCGGGCTCTCTTTTTCATGTCCGAATTTTCCTCGGCGTAGAAATGGCCCTTGAACATATCCGTGAGCTTGTCCTCGGCTATTCCGCAGCCGTTGTCGCTGATCTCTATTATTGCGCAGTCGTTTTCGGTGTATGTCTTCAGCCTGATGGTGTCCGAGCCCTCGGCGTGCTTGACCGAGTTTTCAAGAATATTCATCACAACCTGGCTTATCAGCATAGCGTCCATAGGAATGATAACCACCTCCTCGGTAAGATCAAGGGTGATGCTTCTGTCGGGGTATCTTTTTTTGAATTTCAGAATTACCGTATCGATAAGCTCGTCAAGGGAGGTGGGAGTGGTTATAAGATCTATGCTTCCTCCGTCTATCCTGGTTACCGAAAGTAGATTTTCTACCATATCGATAAGCCATCGCGAGTCCTCTTTAATTCCTTCGACCAGCTTGTTTTTTTGCTCCTCGTCAATAGCCTCTGAGTTTTCAAGCAGCGCCTCGCTTGAGCCGTAGATCGAGGTCAGGGGCGTCCTCAGGTCGTGGGAAATAGCGCGCAGAAGATTGGCTCTCACCTTTTCTCGCTCCGCCTCTGCTCTGAGACTCTGCCAATGCTTCAGATTGGTGATGAGAGTGCTGGTCATAATCGAAACTATGATCATCACCAATGCGGAAATCAGATTTTCAGGCATAGTGAAGTTAAATGCGAAATAGGGGAAGGAGAAGGCGAAGTTAACCGCCAGAACGCTGATAACGGCAGACGCTATTCCCCAAGCATATCCTTCGGTTATCATCGAGATGATGAAAACGCCAAAAACGAATATGGCTGTGATAGGCGATTTTATTTCAAGCAGCTCCTGCAGAGCAAGGCTGATGCCGAAGGCAATGCCCATAACCAAAACGGTTAATACAAGGCTTTTTAGCTGCTTTTTCGTGTTTTCTTTCATTTTCGTCTCCTAAAATATTTTATTTAAGTATATCATATAGTCGGTAAAGATTTGGTAAAGATATAAGTGGGGGTATCAAAACTGTTTCTGAAATTCCTGCGGTAGCTCCACGCGCAAGGATCTTTTATCAAAAATCTTTTTCGCAAGGTTTGCATTGACTGTAAAACTTATCCCTGTTAAAATACTGGGAGATTGCAAACTATACTTATCAAAAACAGTCTTTCAGCAAAATAAATCCCACGGGATGTGATCCCGTGGGGCTTGAAAAATCGTGAAGATTCTCCCTTTGGGGCGAGCGCTCGGGATGCGAGCGCCTTTTTCCTGCCACGCAAAGGATGGATGGAGAATCTGAGGAGAGTTGTCAATATAGGGGAGTATTAATTTCTATAGAAGCTGTTGCCGCCGATGAACTCGCGCACGATGCTTGTGGGAGGAATCTCATCGTCAACGTCCGCCTCGTAAACGTAGTTAAGTATTTTAACCATCGCTCTTACCTGGTCGTAGCACTCGTCGGAGGAATCAATAACCGTGAGCAAGGGGAAAATGTGCTTTTTAAGAACTGCAAGCTCGTAGAGGGTGGAGCTGTTGAAGATAACGTCGGCATTTTCCTGATAGGGGAAAATCCATCTTTCCTCGCCGCGGCGAACCGAATCCCACATTGAGAGAGTTCTCTGAACGCTGGAGCCTCTTGTCTCAAAGTCGCGAACAGTGCGGCGAAGCAGACGAAGATAGCTTGTGGGGATTCTATTATGGTAGTCGAGACAAAGGGGAAGAAGAGGGCTTACGAACATTCTGAAAACAAGCTTGGGATCAAGCTCCTTGGGGAGGAGCATAGGATTGAGGCCGTGAATGCCCTCAACGATGATAACCGAGTTCTCGTCAAGGCGGAGCTTATGTCCTACCCAGACGCGTTTTCCAAGCTTGAAGCTGAAGGTAGGAATTTCTACCTCCTCACCATTAAGAAGAGCGGAGAGCTGTTCTCCGAAAAGCTGGGTATCGATGGTATTGATATGCTCTAAGTCGATCTTTCCGTCAGGGCCGGGGGCGATCTTATCTCTGTCGATATAGTAGTCGTCAAGGCTCATAAGGATAGGAGTTTTGCCGTGAACGCGAAGCTGAGTCGCAAGCCTGTTGGCCGAGGTGGTCTTTCCGGATGAGCTTGGTCCTGCAAGCATAACTGCCTTTGCGCCTCGCTTGCAGATTTCGTCTGCGATCTGCGAAAACTTCTTCTCGTGTAAAGCTTCGTTTACACGGATAAGCTCTCTGATCCTTCCCGAGGCAACAAGCTCGTTGAGGTCTGCAACCGTTTCGCAGCCCATAAGCTCTCCCCAAGCCTTGGATTCGGAGGACATAGAGAAGAAGTTGGGGCTCTCGCGATAAGCGGAAACCTGATCGGGATTTTTCTGATCGGGGTAAATGAATATGAAGCCCTCGGGGGCAGGGATTATATCCCAGGAGCGAAGGAAGCCGGTGGAGGGAGCCATCTCTCCGTAGAAATAGTCAAGGAAGCCATTGTTCTCGTAAACGTCGATCCTTTCCTTCTTTCTGTAGGTGAGAAGGGTAGCCTTATCGTCCTCGCCGATGCTTTTGTAATAGTCGATAAGCTCCTTGGTGGGCATTCTGCGGCGCTTAAGAGGGAAGTCCTCAGCCACGATGTTGCGAATCTCCTCCTCAAGTCTGTCAGCGGAGAAATCGCTCGCGCCCGAAACCTTGAAGTAAAGGCCTGTGCCGATGGTACAGTTCATACTGCCCTGAGCCTCGGGCCAAAGGCGCCTGATAGCGAGGAATACGATGAACTGCGCCGTTCTCGTATAAACGTCGCGGCCTATAGGATCGGTATATCTGATAAGATTTACGATTCCGCCCGATGCCGCCATAGCCGTACGTATGGACTCACGGTCGGGAGTTATATCCTTCTGCCTGAGGGGGATGTAGTTGAGGGTGAAAACTCTTCCTGCGATCTTTGCGGCGATGGGGTCGGTGGAGAGCTTGCCCGATACAAGACCAAGCTCCTTTGCCATATCAAGCAGCGATTGGTCTGCCTTGGCGATTATTTCATTATTATCTATATACAATTTCATTGTTATTCTCCTAACGTATTTGATTTTATTCGCCTGAGCCGTCGGATATTCCCTCTGCCGTCTTTTTCTTTGCCATAGCCCCTCTTACGAGATGGAAGCCGTTGATAAGGAAGAGGCTGACGTTCATAACCACGATGGGCCAGGTACCGCAAATTCCCGCGTAGATCGCGCTGATGACCGAGCCGCACATATTAACGACGCGGAGCTTAGTCACCGAGGTCATCATCATTGAAACGACCACAAGAACTGTTCCTATATAACCGAAAATTTCAAGTAAAATGTTAGTATCCAAAGCTATTTACCTCCGTTCTGTCATCGGCGGAAAAACAAAAAAGCCGCCATCATCGGCAGCCCTCAAAAAATAAATCGACTACCGCACCTAAAAAAGAATCTCGGTAGTCAACCATTAACGGTGGTTTGTAGAAACACTCGCCCCTATCGCGAGCTTATACCTAAGTCTTGCTGTTCCATAAGAAAAAGCCGAAATTAAGCTTTTTCACAATATGGAAGTTAATTATATCACAATTTTGACAAAAAGTCAACGGTTTTTTAGAAGTTTTTTGTCAAAACACACAAAAATACACAAAAATACCAATTTCATCGAAAATACGCATTTAACTTTAAGTGAAAAAATCTAAACCCTCAAAAAAGGTTAACAAGTAAAAGCTAAAAAAATATATAAACTCCCAAAAAGCTATTGACAAACCAACGGGGATATGCTATAATACATTTAACAAAGCGGTTAAATGTTCTTCGGATATATTTGATCTTTTGTAATTCATATATTAAAAGGAGGAGCAATGGGACTCGAAAAAACAATGCGCGCTCTTGCCGATCCCGTCCGCCGCGAGATATTGAATCTTCTGAAGCGGGGAAGGCTCTCCGCAGGTGATATCGTGGCTCGCTTTGATATTACGGGAGCCGCCATCTCCCGCCATCTTTCGATTCTTAAGGATGCGGATCTTATTCGCGACTCGCGAGAGGGTAAATTTATTTATTACGACCTGAATGCATCGGTTCTTGAAGAAATACTTATGTGGATTTCCACCTTGAAAGGAGAAAAAAATGATTGACTTCGTAAAGAAAAATAAATGGAAAATAATTATTTCCTCGCTTATAACCCTTCTGCCTATAGTGGCAGGTGTTATTCTTTGGGATAAGCTTCCCGATATGGTGCCTTCTCATTGGGGTCCCACGGGCGAGGTTGACGGCTATTCGTCAAAGGGATTCTTCGTATTCGGACTGCCACTTTTGATGCTTGGCTTGAACATTCTTGGCACTATAGCCACAGGGCTTGATCCCAAAAATAAAAATCACGAGGGTAAGCCTCTTATCTTGGTTTATGCCATTATTCCTGCTCTTTCTATTCTTCTTTCGGTTGCGACCTATTTCGCCGCATTCCAGCTTCCTATTCCCGTCTTGAATATGGTCAGTGCCGCTTTCGGACTTATGTTCGTGATTATCGGAAACTATCTTCCTAAGTGCAAGCCCAGCTATACCATCGGCATCAAGATCTCCTGGACTCTTAACAGTGAGAAAAACTGGGTGGCTACCCACCGTATGGCAGGAAAGCTTTGGGTTATCGCAGGCATTCTCATAATGCTTACCGCCCTTCTCCCTGCAAAGCTTATCGTTTGGTTTGTTATTCCTATACTTCTGGCCTCGGTTGTGATTCCCTTCGTTTATTCTTATAATTACTATAAAAAGCACGATCGCAAGGAGACAGGCGGCGAAGATTAAAATGTCGCGAAAAGCAAATAAACATTTACAAATAACGCAAAAAACACCGTCAAATGACGGTGTTTTTTTATAAATTATCAATAAAATTAATATGAATTTTATACATCTAATTCTCAAACAAAAAAATAGTTGTTTTTATCAAAGCTCTGCAAGCCAAGCTCGACAGGGGCTGCCCTCTGCGCCCTTTATATTGATGGGGGCGGCGGAGAGGAGATACTTGCCCTCCTTCACGTCTTTCAGTACTATGCCCTCAAGAAGAACTATTTCACGGGATAAAAGCGCAAGATGCACCGCCATCGGCGCATCGGCAGGACCTACCGTCTGCCCCTCGTTTCCAAGGAGCAGTATGCCGCCCTCCGCAAATGCTTTTGCTGCCTCCTCGGTCACCGTCAGGCCGCCTTTCAGGAGTATTCTTTCCCCTGCGCCCTGGGCTTTCGCATTCTTCAGTATTTCTCTTGCATCGGCGGCGTTGACATCACCCAGATGCTCTGCAACGTAGCATTCGCCAACGAAGGCCGTGAGAGGAATCTCTTCTACCGTTTTGCCATCTCTGATAAAATGGCCGGGCGCGTCTATATGAGTGCCGTTGTGGAGACAAAGGGAAAGGGAAGAGAGGTTATATAGATCCCCCTTTTCCATTGATTGCAGGCTGTCGATTCTCGGGGTAGGGTCCCCCTCGTAAATCGCCGCGGATAAAAGCTCCTGAGATATATCTATTATCTTCATTTTTTGTCCTTTCGTTTTTTAACCTTTTGTGCTTTTTGGAACGCAAAAATGGGTATATGTAAATCAATATTTACAAAACTATCTGAATTCAACTTCTTTTACATACTCTATGAATGCCTTCAATGAGTCGGACATCCATTTATTCTTGTGGTAGATCAGCTGCTTCCAGATATGAGATTCAAAGTTGGTGACGTTCAGGTGAGCAAGCTTTCCCTCCTTCACAAGCGCCTCTGTTGAAAAGTCGGGCAGAAAGGCGATCCTATCGCCCTCAAGAAGCAATCGGCAGATAATATCAGGCCTGCTTATCTCCAGGGCGGGAGTAAGCTCTATAGAATGCTTTGCCATCTCAATATCCAAGGCGCGGCGATAGCCTGCGTTCTTTTCTGTAAGTATCAGCGGGTAATCCCGAAGCTCATCAAGGCTGATCTTCTTCCTTTTCGCCAAGGGCGAGGATGCCGAGGTCACAAAATGCATACTGATGGGCTCTTCCTTTGCGATAACGAAGTCGCCTCTGTAAACGTGTCGGTCAAGAGTAATCATAACGTCGCCTTCGTTGCGGCTCAGCATTTCGATCATCTCATTTGTGTCCGCCGAAGAGAATTTCAGTCTGATGCCGGGATATTTTTTGTTGAAATCCTCGTAATTTGTCAGCAGCATCTGCTCGCAAATCGAGTCAGGCGTTAGCACGTGAATAAATCCCTCGATATTTTTTCCCGAAGAGAAGCTCTGATGAAATTCCTCGGTGAGTCTGTGCATATTCTGCGCATAGGAGAGAAGCTTTTTGCCTTCCTCGGTAAGGGTTATACTGTGGTTTACTCGCTCGAAAAGCAGGCATCCCAGCTCCTCCTCCAGCTGCTTTATCTGAAAGGAGACTGTTGATTGGGTGTAGCCCAGCGCCTCCGCCGCTCTTGTAAAGTTGGATAGCTCGGCCACTCGTATAAAGGTCATAAGATTGCGTATTTCCATATTATTTACCTCATAAAACGCTTTGCGTTTTCAGTATTTTTATACAATCGAAAAAATCGATGGTTTAGATGAAAACTATTTGTTTTACAAATCGATGAAACTATTATATAATATTAGCGTACAAAAATCAAGACCTGAGGAGAAAAAACCGTGTCAGAAATTAAATTTTATAATAGAAAGCCAGTTCCCGTGGAAATGCACAGGGTCAAAATAGTTCAGAAGCTTACGATGCTCTCTGCCGACGAGCGACTTCAGAAGATGAAGGACGCAGGCTTCAACACCTTCCTCCTTCATAACGGAGATATCTTTATGGATATGCTCACCGACTCGGGCGTTAACGCAATGAGCGATAATATGCAGGCGGCGATGCTCAGAGCAGACGATGCCTATGCGGGAAGCGAGACCTTCTACCGTATGAACGATAAGCTTACAGAGCTTTTCGGCATCAAGCATCTTCTCCCTGCTCATCAGGGACGCGCAGCGGAGCATATTATTGCCCAGCACTTTGTTAAGCCCGGCAACTGCATTATAATGAACTATCATTTTACCACCTCTAAGGCTCACGTTACCCGTCTTGGCGCCCGCGTCGAGGAGCTTATCAAGGACGAGGGCCTTGTGATGAAGAGCGATCTTCCCTTCAAGGGCGATATCGACCTTGACAAGGTGCGCGCGTGCATTGAGCGCGAGGGCGCGGATAATATTCCCTACATAAGAATAGAGGCAGGCACCAACCTTATCGGCGGTCAGCCGGTTTCCTTCGAAAATATGAAGGCGGTTACTGATCTTGCCAAGGAATACGGCATTACCACCGTTCTCGACGCATCTCTTCTTCAGGACAACCTTTATTTCATCAAGACCAGAGAAGAGTCTATGAAGGATAAGTCTGTCCGCGAGATCACAAGAATGATAGGCGATCTTTACGACGTTATCTACTTCTCCGCGAGAAAGTTCGGCTTCGGCAGAGGCGGCGGAATCCTTGTTCGTGACGAGGAGACCTTCCACGCGATGGAGGACTACATAACTATGTTCGAGGGCTTCCTTACATACGGCGGTATGTCGGTTAAGGAGATGGAAGCGCTTATCATCGGATTTGAGGAAACAATGGATCTTGACGTTATTTCTCAGGGACCTCAGTTTATTGATCATTGCGTTCGTGAGCTTGACTCCTTGGGCATTCCTATGGTAACTCCCGGTGGCGGTCTTGGAGCGCACATCAATGCCCGCGAGGTAGTAAGTCATATTCCCTCCGAGGAATATCCCGCAGGCTCTCTTGTTGCCGCTCTCTATCTTGCAGGTGGTATCCGCGGTATGGAGCGAGGCACACTCTCCGAGGAGCGCAATCCCGACGGAACAGAGCGCATAGCCGCGGTGGAGATGGTTCGTCTCGCCTTCCCCAGAAGAGTTTTCACCCTCTCCCAGACAGAGTACGTTATAGACCGCGTTAAGTGGCTCTACGACCACCGTCATCTCATAGGCGGTCTCCGCTTCGTTCACGAGCCTAAGTCCCTTCGCTTCTTTACAGGACGTCTTGAGCCCATAGGCGATTGGCCGGAGAGATTAGTTGCTGAATATAAAAAGGACTTTGAGAGTTGATAGTGGCAGTTTTTCCAGTTGCCTGCTCCTTGAAGCTCAATAAATAGTAAGAAAAAAGCCCAAAACGCGCTTTTTTCCTATAAAATAATAAAAAAATTTTTAAAAAACTATTGCATTTTTACTACGTTTGTGGTAGAATGTTTGTATGCAGTATGTCTGACCGCGGTGTGGCCGCGCAGTAATTATATTTGAAAGGTAATTAAAATGACACTTTTTGCAATTGTTGAATACTTACTTCTCGTAGTGTTACTTATCGCCGCTGTATTTATCGTAGTTGCGGTTGTATTCCAGAAAACCGGTGAGGACGGACTTTCCAGCACTCTTGCTGGCGGCCAGGAAACCTATTATGGCAAGGACAAGACCGCTCACACAGATCACATCCTCTTCAAGTGGACAATGATTGCCGCTATCGTTTTCGTAGCAGCTACTCTTATAGCGTACATCATTCAGCCTGATTTCGCTACATCTCCCAGCCTTGACGGATGGAAGGATCTCACAAACTTCGGCGGTATTTTCCAGTAATATCTGAAAGAAAAAAGTGGCACGCGCAGTAGCCACTTTTTCTTTTTTCCCCGTGTTATTTTTCTCCCGCAGGGTAAAATGTAAGTATGTGGCTGTCCCTGCCTAAGAAAGATCCCGAGCCTATTTTAATTATAAGGAAGAAAAATGAAGAAAACAAAAAGAGATTTTACAAAATTCACAAAACGAAACGTTCACAAGCGCCGCGCAAAGGATCAGAGCCGCGAGGCTATCGAGCAGGCTATCAGATCCACGGGTGTGGGCTATTCCGACTATAAGCTGAAGAGCGCCCTTGACCGCGGTCGACGCGGCAGAGAATCCTCAAAGCCCCGCCGCGATGAAATAGTGGAGCGCGGCATTTTCGCCTCCTCTAAAAGCGGCTTTGGCTTTGTTGCCAGAGAGTGTGGCGGAGACGATATTTTCATCCCCGACGGAAAAACTATGGGAGCTATTGACGGCGACTTTGTCGAGGTTATCTATCATAGATATGAAAACCGCTTTTGCGAGGAAAAGACTGAGGGACGTGTTCGCAAGATCATCGAGTACGGCAGAAAAACTGTCGTAGGCGTTGTGGTTGAGGAATGGATTCGCCACGGAAAGCGAAGATACCGCGCTGTGTTTTTACAGCCTGATGACCATAATATGTCAATAAAACTTCCCATTTTAGACACATTAGTAGAGTTTGAGACGGGAGACAAGATTTTTGCCGAGATCATAAGAAATGGCACGTCTATGCCCGAGTGTAAGGTTATAGACTGCTTTGGCGAGGCTGAATCGAGGGAGGCAAACTATCGGGCTATTCTGGCGGAATCCGAGATTCCCATCGACTTTACTCCCGAGGAGCTTGCCGAGGCGGAGAGACTTGCATCTACTCCGATCTCCCCCGATGGAAGAGTGGTAAGGGATGAGACAATTCTCACCATTGACGGCGAGGGCGCAAAGGATCTTGACGATGCGGTTTCGCTCAAAAAGCTACCCGGTGGAAAATGGAGACTTGGCGTTCATATTGCCGACGTTTCAGAGTATGTTCGTGAGAAAACTGCCCTTGACAGGGCGGCTATGGCAAGAGGCACCAGTGTTTACTTTACAGACAAGGTAGTTCCTATGCTTCCTCCCGCTCTTTCAAACGGCTCCTGCTCATTGAATGCAGGGGAAGAAAAGTACACTCTTTCCGCTATTATCGACCTTGATAAGGACGGCGCTATCGCGGGTCTTTCCCTCGAGCCCTCCATCATCAAGACAAGGGTGAGAGGCGTTTATTCCGAGGTCAATAAGATCTTTGACGGAACAGCTACGAAGGAAATTATATCTAAATATAAAACGGTTATTCCCACTCTTGAAAAAATGAAGGAGCTTTATGAGGTTCTTTTAGCAAAGAGTAGATCTCGCGGTTATCTTGATTTTGATGCTCCCGAGGCAGAGATCCTGCTTGGTCAGGACGGCTACGTGGTGGATATTATCAAACGCGAGCGAGGGGTGGCAGAAAAGATGATAGAGCAGTTTATGCTCACAGCAAACGAAGCGGTCGCTACCTATCTTTACGAGAGGAAGATACCCTGCGTTTACCGTATTCACGAGAGACCCATGCCCGATAAGCTGTCGGAGTTCCTCACCTATGCCCATAATCTCGGCCTTGATACCAGAGTAGTGGATCACGAGGAGCCCTCGGCAAAGGAATTCGCCGCGCTTCTCAAAATGGCAGAGGAGAAGGGAATACATTCCCAGGTCTCCTATTCTATGCTTCGCTCTATGGCGAAGGCGAAATATTCCGACGTAAAGAGCCTTCATTTTGGCCTCGGAATTGAGAACTACTGTCATTTTACCTCTCCCATCCGCCGTCTTTCCGATCTTGCAACACACCGTATAATCAAGAAAACTCTTGTTGAGGGCAAACGCCCTGAGTCCTATTCCGGCTATGCCAGGAGGGCGGCGGCAGCCGCTACCGAGGCCGAGCTTCGTGCTCTTAACGCCGAGCGAAGGATCGAAAACCTTTATAAATGCATATATATGTCAGATCATATAGGCGAGATCTTCCCCGCTAAGATCAGCTCTATTACCTCATTTGGCATGTTTGCAATGCTTGAGAACACCTGCGAGGGACTTATCCCTATCAGTGAGATGGAGGGCGTTTTCGCCTTCGATGAAAGAACTGTAACAATGCGATCTGCCCACAAGTCCTACCATCTTGCCGACGATATTCTCGTCAGGGTAGAGGAATGCGACGTGGTTCGCGGCAAGATCAGGTTTTCTATTGTAGAGGAGGAATAAATAATGGATAAGACAAGCGAAAAGCGTATAGGCTTTTTAGCGATTCTTGATGTTGTGTTTATTGTATTCCTCGTTTTATCAGGCTCGTTTAGCGGTGTATTGTCAACTGCATTTTACATTTTAGCCTTTATTATTCCTGTTTCGGTAGGCTTTTACAAAACGAGAGAAGAAAACAAGACTGAAGATTTTCTCGGCGTCAAGGGAGTAAAAACGGCTTTGCCCTTTATCGCTCCTACCATTGGCGCGGTGATGATCATCTCCTTTTTAACGTCGCTTTTGATCAGCCTTATAGCGGGAAAGGAAAATACGGTGGATATCGGCGAGAACCTTTTCTTAGCCATTGTCACCCACGCCCTTGCCCCTGCAATTTTTGAGGAAGCACTTTTCAGATTTATTCCCATGAGAGCTATGCGGGGTGAGAGATGGGCTGTAACTATGATTTTCAGCGCCCTTTTCTTTGCCCTGATACATCATAGCTTCTTCAGCATGCCCTATGCATTTTTGGCAGGTCTTGCGTTTATGCTTGTGGATCTTGTAGCCGACTCGGTATGGCCGTCGGTCATAATTCACTTCCTCAATAACACCTTATCGGTGCTGCTCATCTTTTATTCGGAAAGTGCCTTGCTTCCTTGGATCACTGTTTCGGCGATTGCGATCCTCACGGCGGTGTCGGCAAGCTACCTTCTTAATAACAAGCACAAATACGAAAAAATTACAGAAAATATGGCAGATATAAAAAGTATCAGGTTCGCATTTCCCGGGGAAATACTGATCCTTGCAATTCCCATGCTTATTCTTGCCGTAATGGAGCTGATACAATGAATGAAGTAAAAGAAATTACCGCCACCTCGGAGGACGTGGCTTACATAAAGGAATGTATGGCACTGGCCGCTGAGGCTGAGACTATTGACGAGGTTCCCGTGGGCGCGATGATCGTCCGTGACGGAGTAGTCCTCGCCCGAGCCTACAACACGAGAGAAACCTCAAAATGCGCCACTCATCATGCCGAGATACTTGCCATCGAGGAGGCCTGCCGTACCCTTGGAGGCTGGCGCCTTCCCGGCGTTACTCTCTACGTTAGCATGGAGCCTTGCGCCATGTGCGCCGGAGCAATAATAAACGCCAGAATCCCCAGAGTGGTATATGGCGCCAGAGACTATCGCTTTGGCGCATTCGGCTCGCTGGTGGATCTGTCAAAGATCCCCTTCAACCATATCCCCGAGGTCATCGGCGGTGTGCTGGAGGAGGAATGCTCGGGTCAGCTTTCCTCTTATTTCAAAAAAAAGCGAAACAAAAGTTCAATAAACAGCTAATTTTATTGACATTTTAACGCGTTTGTCAACTTTTATGAAAAAATGCTTGACAAACGCGTGATTTTTTGGTAAAATACTAAGGTATATCAAAAAAGATAAAGGATAATTTGTTATGAAAGACAGAATTTTACACGAAAAAGTAGAATATAAGCACATAAGAGATATGGTAGAGTCCATAGGTGATCTTTACGGTGAAAAGGTTGCATACCGCTTCAAGGTGAACCCTCACGACAAAGAAGCTACCACAAAAAGCTATATTACTCTTCGCGATGACGTAAGAGCGCTTGCTACAGAATTCCTCGCAAGAGGCTACAAGGGAAAACATCTGGTTCTTCTTGGAAAGCAGACCTATTCCTGGATAGTTACCTACTTTGCGACTATGTCGATGGGTGCCGTTCTCGTTCCCCTTGATAAGGATTGGGGCGCGCTTGAGCTTTCGGATACCGTTAAGACCGCCGATACCTCGGTTATTCTTTGCGACAAGGATCAGAAGGCAAAGGTTGCCGAGATCTGTGAGGCTACAGGTGTTGAGACCGTTTATTATCTTGACGGCGACGAGGGCGAGACCCTTGATATGCTAATTGCAGCAGGTCGTGAGAAGTTCACAGAGAACTCCGCTCCCTATTATGAAAACGAGATCGACGTAGACGCGCTTTCGCTTCTTGTTTTCACCTCCGGTACAACCGGCAAGGGCAAGGGTGTAATGCTTTCTCAGCATAACTTCTGCTCCGACCTTGCAGACGTTATCCCTTATATTGATTTCTCTAAAAGAACTCTCAACGTTCTTCCTCCTCACCATACCTACGGCTCCAGTGTTTCCATCTACGGTCAGGCTTGCATCGGTTGCGACGTTTATATCTCCTCCGGTATTAAGTATATCCTCAAGGAGCTTCAGGAGCATAAGCCCGGTCACCTTGTTGCGGTTCCTCTCTACGTTGAGACCTTCTACCGCAGAATAGTTGCTGGTATCAAGGCTACAGGCAAGGAAAAGCTCATCTACACTCTTATGAAGGTTTCTAACCTTCTTCGCAAGGTTGGCATCGATCTGAGAAGAAAGCTCTTCGGCAAGATCCTCGAGCCCTTCGGCGGCGAGCTTAATATGATCATTTCCGGTGGCGCGCCCCTTAACCAGGAGGTTGCAGACCTCTTTGATTCTATCGGCGTTACAGTTCTTAACGGCTACGGTATCACTGAGTGCGCTCCCATTATCGCAGTAAATCACAACTATTATGTAGTTCCCAAGAGCGTAGGTCCTGTTCTTTCCATTGACGACGTTAAGATCGACGAGCCCAACGAAGAGGGCGAGGGCGAAATCCTCGTTAAGGGTCCTAACATTATGCTTGGTTATTACAAGAATGAAGAAGCAACTGCAGAGGCATTTGATGAGGAAGGCTACTTCCGCACCGGTGACTACGGTAAAATGGTTTACGATGAAAAGAATAACAACCGCGTTCTCTACATCACAGGCAGAAAGAAGAACCTTATCATCCTTGCTAACGGTAAGAACGTTTATCCTGAGGAGATCGAGGATGCGCTCTCCGCAACACCCGGTGTGCTTGACCTTATCGTATACGAGGGCAAGAGCAAGAGAGGCGATCAGTACAACACCATTGTTATGGAGGTTTATCCCGATCAGGACTTCATTAAGAAGAACGAGATTGAAGACTTCAAGGCTTACTTCCAGCCCTTCGTTAACGAGTATAACAAGACCGCAACTCCCTATAAGAAAGTTGGCCTCGTTAAGGTGAGAGACGAAGAGTTCCCCAAGAACACTCTTCGTAAGATCCTTCGCTTCAAGCTCGATATGACTATTGACTAAATTTTCAAACAAGAAATAAAAGCTCTTTTGATGCACCGTCAAACCCTCGCAGCAAGGGTATCAAACTCTCCGCAAGGTAGCTTGCCGATACAAAAAAAGATAACAAAACCAAAAAGACCTCGGAATTAACCGAGGTCTTTTTTTGGCACCTAAACTCCCACAAAAGGGAAGTATAGTTTACAACAATCGCTTTTTTGTAATTAAAGTTCGTGGGATACATTAATTCTCACATTTCCATCATTCCAAAGTTCTTGTCCAAGAGTGAATGATATCTTTGTTTTTAATAATTTTACTTCTTCATTAGAAGATTGAGAATGTCCCCATCTTCCGTCGTAAAGATCGTATCGAGTTCCCCACGTATATTTTTCTCCGCACTTTGGACATGTATAGAAAAATCTTGCAAGGCGATAATACACTTTATATTGTGTAAATTCCACATAATTAATTCCACCGCTAACATCGAGGTGACCGCGTGTTGTCTTTTCGGCTTGTTTGTTCTTTTGCTCCCATTTCAAATCGCTCACAATGATTTGTAAATCTTTTGAGGTGTATCTATTTCTGCATTTTCCACACTTTTTTGCCGGCCTCCTAATAAGATTCATGATGTCATAAAGCATTTTTTCTTCCTCCAAATAAATTTTAACAAAAATGCAAAAAGCGCGTTTTTGTTTACTGATATTATAAAGGAATTTTTTAATTTTGTCAAGTACTATTTATCAAAAATGATAATTTAATATCCGTAAAGATAATATATAATTTACATATATACTTCTTGGAGGATAAATATGGTATATAATATAGCGGATAGAATTAGGTATTTGCGAGATAAAGCAGGATTAACACAGACGGATCTTGCGAAAAAACTTGGTATATCAAGAAGCGCTGTTAATGCTTGGGAAATGTCATTATCATCTCCTTCAATTGTTAATATTGTAGAGATGACACAGTTGTTTCATGTAAGTTCGGATTATTTGCTTTCGATATCAGATAAGATGGTTGTGGATATATCTGACTTGGAAAATGATGAACAAGAGATTGTATTAAAATTGGTTTCTTGTCTTTTAAAAAAGAAAAAATAAAAAAACAGCCGAAAATTCAGACTGTCTTTTAAAATAAAGTGGAGCGGATTACGTGAGCGAGAAAAAACAACTAAGTGTTGTTTTTTGGAAGCGAAGTCCCCAAAGCAAGGCGTTTTCGCGGCCGAGTAACCGCAGGCCAGAAAACAACTATGCGACGGGACTGAAAGCGAAGAAACCGCCGTGTTTCAAAGAAACACATGGCGAGGAGAGTGCCCTGTAATCCGCCAAACCTAGTATAAAAGAAAAAGAACAAGCTTTGTTGTTCAGCTTGTCCTTTAAAATAAAATGGAGCGGATTACGGGGCTCGAACCCGCCACCTTCGCCTTGGCAAGGCGACGCTCTACCAAATGAGCTAAATCCGCATATTTAATATTGTTAGAAGTAATGGCGACTCGGATGGGGCTCGAACCCACGACCTCTAGCGTGACAGGCTAGCGCTCTAACCAACTGAGCTACCAAGCCGTGTTACTTCAAGTAAAAGCCAACCGTTTCCGATTGATCGGAAACGGAAGCCTTGGTGGAAAGTACAGGGCTCGAACCTGTGACCCTCTGCTTGTAAGGCAGATGCTCTCCCAACTGAGCTAACCTTCCGTTTGGTGCTTGTATATTGTAGCAAAAAAATATCGGTTTGTCAAGGGGTTTTTAAAAGTTTTTTAGATTTTTGCATAAAAACATTTCTTACGGCCACAATTTACCTATATCAGGCGATTGCCTTATGGAAAGGAGAACAAAATGACGTTAACACAGAAGGAAACTTCACTTTTGACCGATCTTAAATCCCAGGAGCAGCTTTGCATTGAAAAATACGGCAAATATGCAGAGATGGCCCACGACACAGAGCTGAAAAATCTTTTCAATCAACTGAAAACTAACGAGCAAAAGCATCTTGATACCATTTGCCAGATGATGCAAGGCACCGAGGTGACAATGCCCGCTCAGTCGCCCTCAGCGGTGCAGAGCAAGCTAGAGTGCAAGCCATCAACCGTAAATGAAGCGGACAAGCAGAGCGATGCTTATCTTTGCAAGGATGCGCTTTCTATGGAAAAGCACGTTTCGGGAGTTTATAACACCGGCATCTTTGAATTCAAGAGCCCTGTTATGCGTGATACCCTTGCCCACATTCAGAAGGAAGAGCAAAACCACGGCGAGATGCTCTACAATTACCTCAACTGCAATAATATGTACTCCTGATCAGCCACAAGCTCATATCTGTGACACAAAATATTTTGGCGCAATAACCTCTCACGTTTTTCAATTCACTGATTTTTGCTGCATTATTGCATCAATTTGTAATCTTTGATTTACAAAAAACACGCTATCCGAGATAAAATACGGGTAGCGTGTTTTTTGTGGTTATATTTTTTACTTATGGTTTTTTATAGAGATATAAGCCCTGACAAAGGGCAAAAGCCTCTTTTAGGAGCGAGAGATTAAAGATTATAATATCTATCGAACCCTGCGGGATGAGGAATTTTCGACATCTCGGAGCATTCTGCTCTCTTGTTCTTGATGAAGTTTTTGAGAAGCTCCTCGGGGAATACTCCGCCTGCGGTGAGGTAATCGTGATCTGCCTCGAGAGCATCGAGAGCCGCATCAAGAGAGGTGGGAAGACCCTTGAGCTTTGCCTTCTCATCCTCGGGGAGGTGGAAGAGGTTGAAGTCGTAGGGACCCCAGCCCTCGGCGTGGGGATCGATCTTATTCTTTACGCCGTCAAGACCTGCCATGAGGATAGCCGCATAGCAGAAGTAGGGGTTGCAGGTTGCATCGGGGTTACGAAGCTCGAAGCGACGCTTATCGGGGCTCTTTGCATACGCGGGAATTCTGATAACCGCAGAACGGTTAGAGGTAGCATAACCAACAGTTACAGGCGCTTCAAAGCCGGGAACAAGGCGCTTGAAGGAGTTTGTAGAGGGGTTGGTAATAGCGCAAAGAGAGCCGATGTGCTTGAGAAGTCCGCCCATAAAGTAGTGAGCAGTTTCAGAGAGGTGAGCATAGCCGTTATCATCCGAGAACACAGGTACACCGTCCTTGTAGAGGAGCATATGAACGTGCATACCGCTGCCTGCCTCGCCGTAGATGGGCTTGGGCATAAAGGTTGCGCTCTTGCCGTATTTCAGGGCTGTATTGTGAATGATGTACTTGATCATCATTGTAGCATCTGCCATATGCATCACCTCGCCAAGCTGGGGCTCGATCTCAAACTGACCTGAAGCGGCAACCTCGGGGTGGTGATAGTTGATCTCAATGCCTGCATCAAGCATATGGAGGCACATTTCGCTTCTGCACTCATAAGCTACGTCGAAGGGCTTCGCAATGTGATAGTTCTTCTGCTTGGGAACGATAACTCCCTTGCCCTGAGTCGCGCTGTTCCAATAGGACTGATCCGCATCGATAGTCGCGCCGATAGTGTTGCCGGAAACCTCCCAGCCCACGTTGTCGAAGAGATAGAACTCGAACTCGGGAAGGATCTTCATTGTGTCCGCAACGCCGCTCTCCTTCATATAATCAACCGCCGCGCGGATGATGTTTCTGGGGTACTGAGGAAGGGGACGGTTTTTGGGATAATCGATGATCATCGCATTACCCGTCATAGAAAGCGTGGGAATATCGCAGAAGGGATCGATGAGGGCGGTGTCGGGGTCGGGAATGAACACCATATCGCTCTTCTCTACAACTGCATATCCATAGTTTGAGGCATCAAATCCGATGCCGCTCTGCATAACCTCCTCGGAGAAATTCTCCGCGGGGATAGTAACGTGGCGGTACTGTCCGTTGATGTCAACCATCTTGAAGTCCACCATCTTTATACCTTTTTCTTTAATAAGTGCCAGAATATCCTGAACGCTTTTTGCCATATCTTATGACCTCTTTCTTTTACTGTAATTAGTTTGGTTTGGGCAACAATTTTTATGCCGCATATTTGTAACTGTATTATTATAACATAAATAAACATTTTTTTCAAGAGTATTTTCAATTTATACCTACAATAGAGGATATAATAAGCTTTTCTGCTAAAAAAGGCGCAAAAATAGGAGTTTTTTTAGCCTCTGCTACCAATAGTTGCGGCTCTGTAAAGACCTATGTCCTTGACTTTTCATAAAAAAAGTGCTATAATTTGCTTGAAAGAAGAGAACACACAAGTAAATTTAACACTTTTAACGAAAGGATTTCAAATATGAAAGCTATTGCAGAAAAGTTAAAAAAGCTTAGAATGGATAACGGATTTTCTCAGGAAAAGCTGGCTGAAAAGCTTATGGTTTCACGTCAGGCAGTTTCAAAATGGGAAAACGGAGAGGCTCTTCCCGATATGGAAAATATGATCGCTCTTGCAAGACTATATAGCACCTCCCTCGACGAGCTTGCGAACATCGCAGTTAATAACGAAAATATCGATGATAACGTCGCTAAGGAAGATGCTGATTCCAAGGTAAACATTGACATCACGAGGGACAAAGACAACGTTCATATAAATTTTGAAGGTATCAATATACGTGTAGCGGACGATGATGACGATCGCGATTTTGACGAGGATGATTTTGATGATGACGATGATGACGTTCACATAAATATCGGCGGCAAAATTAAGATTGACAACGGCAAAATCAACATAAGTGACGGAAAAATCAAAATCGATGATAACGGCATCAATATAAATGATGGAAAGGTGAAGATCGACTCCTCGGGAGTTATTGTCAACGGAGAGAATTACTCAAAGCCAAAGGAAGGAATTTTGGGCTTCCTCTATTCCCTTCCCTATCCCATCATTGCTACCGTAGCATTTTTACTTCTCGGCTTCCTTGCGGATGCCTGGAGCATTGCGTGGATACTCTTCTGCACCATACCCGTTTACTACAGCCTTATCACCTGCATTCACAGAAGAAGATTTTCTCCCTTTGCCTATTCCGTTTTTGCAACCTGCATCTATCTTTTCATAGGTATGGCGTATAGCTTCTGGCATCCGGGATGGGTTATCTTCCTTACAATTCCCATCTACCACGCCGTTGCGAGCAAAATAGATAAAGCTATCGCAAATCGCAAAAATAAGGCAAAATAAAAACAATAGTTTACATATCCCCTCCTTTTTCAAAAAACAGGAGGGGCGTTTTATTTTATTTATTACGAGCCAGCATCAAATCTTTTTGACATAAGGGCTTGTGAGGGGAGAGCCAAGCGATCGCCCACTTCTAAAAGACTTCAAAAAAAATCAGTCACCAAAAAATGCTTTCACTTTATAAAAAACAAATTTTCATTTCATAAAACAAAATTTCACACTTGAAAAGCATCCGAATTTATGGTATAACATATAAGTAAGAAAAAACTATTTGACTGAAGAGCCGAGAGCCTTCATCGATGTTTTTTAGGAACGTTTTTTAGTATTTTCGCTATTCTGCTATTAGATTTATTTTTTATGCGGAGGCATATATGAAGGAAATGGACGGTAACAAAAAAATATCACTTAAATATTTCGGTACAGATGGATTTCGCGGAGAATACGGCAAGGAGCTGACCGATGCCCACGCGGAGGCTATTGGGCGTTTCCTCGGCGCTTACTACGGCGGCGCGGAGGCAGATATCCTCATAGGACGTGACACCAGACAGTCCTCCCCGCTTCTTGAAGCCGCTATAGTCAGGGGGATCAGGTCGGCGGGCGGCACGGCGTACCTTCTTGGCGTATGCCCTACACCTGCGGTATCCTACCTTGCAAGGCATGGCGGTGCTTCTGCCGCAGTTATGATCACTGCATCACATAATCCCGCAAGCGACAACGGAATAAAGCTTTTCGGCAGCGACGGTGAAAAGCTCCCCGACGAGGTAACCGCCGTATGCGAGGAATTCATAGATGAAAAAGCAGAGTTCAACGGAAAAGGCGGAAGGTTTACAAAAACCAATGCCAACGAAAACGGTGAAATGTTGGCAAAAACAGATGTCAATAAAGACGACGAAAGGTTCGTCAAATCAGATGCCAATGAAAAATGCGGAAGGTTCGTCAATGTTCAGCATGGGATTATGCTTTGGGAAAAGAAGCTAACCTCATCGGTAGGCGACCTTAGCGGCCTTCGAATCGGCATTGACTGCGCAAACGGCGCTACCTATAATACTGCCCCGAGAATATTCAAGGCTCTGGGAGCAGAAGTGTTTACTATTGGCTGTGAGCCCGACGGAGAAAATATAAATCTCGGAGTCGGCTCTACTCACCCCGAGGCGCTGGCAATGATGGTACAAGGAGAGGGGTTGGACATGGGCTTTGCCTTTGACGGAGACGGCGACAGATGTATCGCTATCGACCGAAGCGGTGAGATCATTGACGGCGACGGAGAAATGTTTATCCTTGCCCGTGCTATGAAGGAGCGCGGAGAGCTTCAAGATAACGTAGTAGTATGCACGGTTATGTCCAACGGCGGCTTTACCCGCTCTCTTGAAAAGGAGGGCATCAAGTGCCTCACCACCGCCGTGGGCGACCGCTTCGTTGCAGAGAGAATGAAGGAATCGGGCGCTACCCTCGGAGGAGAGCAATCGGGGCATCTTATCTTTCGCGAGGGTGGCGGAGACGGAATTTATACTGCTCTGCGCCTTGCAACCGAAGTAAAGAAAAGCGGAAAGAGTCTCTGGGAATTAACCGAAGGCCTCACTCTGTTCCCTCAGCTTTCCGAGAGTATAAGGGTCAGAGACAAGGGGGCTATAATGGCAGATAAAGAGATCTCGGAGCTTGTAAAATTGATTACCGAGGAAATAGGCGACAGAGGCAGAATACTTCTCCGCCCCAGCGGAACTGAAAATCTCACAAGGCTTATGGTCGAGCATGAAAATCCCGATAAATGTAAACAATACCTATACAAAATAGCAGAAAAAATCAAAGAGAGGGGCAAAATAGTAAATGAAGATTAAAAGCAAAAACCTCTTTGCTAGCATACCAAAGCTGCTTTTTCCGTTATTTGAACGCAATGAATATCCCTTCTATGCTATTGCAAATTTAGGCGATACGCTGGAGGGTATCATAAACGATTCACCCGAAGGCTTTTCTTTATATAAGGAAGGCGTTATTATCGGTAATGACGTCACCATCGAGGAGGGCGCGACCATACTGCCGCCTACAGTCATAATGGACGGCGCAATCGTCCGACAGGGCGCGTATATTCGCGGGCGGGTGTTCGTTGGCAAGGGCGCCGTTGTTGGTCACTGCACCGAGGTAAAAAACTCCATACTGATGGAGGGTGCTGCGGCTCCCCACTTTAACTACGTGGGCGACTCCATTCTGGGTAAGAACGCTCACCTTGGAGCGGGAGTGATACTCTCCAATCTAAAGGCGGATAAGTCCGCCGTCACCGTCAAGGGTGATGAGACCTATGACACAGGAATGAAGAAGCTGGGCGCGGTCCTGGGTGACGGTGCGGAGATCGGCTGCAACGCGGTACTTAATCCCGGCTCTGTAATAGGCAAGGGCTCTTCCGTGTATCCCCTCGTTAGCTGGCGAGGTGTGCTTCCCGAGGGGTCTATAGCAAAATCCCCGGACACAGTAACAAAGAAAAAATAATTCAATAAAAAATAGCAAGAACCGGAAAGCGTAATGCCCCTGAATTCTTGCTATTTCTTTTTGTGTTTAGATTTTTGATATGAATCTCGCTCACGGAGTGAGCAAATCGAGCTGTTGCAAAGCAATCAGCATATCGAACGCGTCAGCGCATATACAAAAATCGCTGCAGCGAATTTATATCGATGCAAGTCCCGAGAGGACTTGCCACTTATTCCTTCGCTTTAAGGATAGAAATAAGATTGAGCCTGTCAATAGACTTATTGGAGATGATCGCGGAAACAACGACTATCGCCAGGGCTATGCCGATATCGGCGAGAGCTACCATGGGATAGAAATCTATCGCCCTGATGCCGTAGAAGCTACTGTTAGTCACCACGGCAAGGGATGCAAGGAATACCTCGTTTGCAAGATAGGATCCTATCTGCATTCCGAAATATGTGACTATCAGTATTCCCACGCCTATAAGCAAGCTCTGGGAAATGAATATCTTGCTGATATCCTTCTTGATACCGCCCATCGCCTTTATAACACCGATCTCGTAAATATTCGAGCGAATACTCTTGATACCGAAGTTTACAAGGAAGAATACGCAGGCAATAAGGATGAGGACCATTGTTATACCGAAGAACCTATCGAAGATGTTGATGCAACGCTCGATAAAGTGAACGTTACCAACCATTCCCGAGCAAATAGAGAATTTGCACTCTTCAATAACGTCGGATACATCTTTAGCCATAGACGGATCATCAAGATAAACCGAATATGTATAGGTATTGAATTTCAAAAGCTTTTTGAAGGTATTGGAGTTCATGTAGATAGTGGTTCCGCTGGATGTAAGCTGAGCTACCTTGAGCTCCTCGCTATTCATGATCTCTTTCACGCCCGCGCTCTCATGCTGAGCCATGGTGATAGATAAGGGCGATTCCGCAAGCTCCTTATTCTTTTCCTTGAGATCTGAGGAGGTGATCTTATTATCGGTAACGGAGAGAGTGTTATAAACTGTATAACTCAAGGCAATTTCTCCATCCTCAAGATCATACTTATCACTGACTGTGAAAACGTAACTTGTAGACGAGGTCTGCTTTTCTCCGTTAATCAAGAGTACAGACGTTCTCGCAATACCGCCCTGAATCAGGTAATCGCAGAGAGCATCATAATAGCACTCATCGAAGCTGTAGGTGATGCCGTAACGCTCTTCTACCGCGGCATCAAATTCGATATAAACGGGATCCGTAGTAACGTTTTCCAAGGAAGACTCGGAGTCCAGCTGAGAAAGCATATCCTTCGCCTCTCTGCACTCATCCTCATAATTCGTATCAATAATAGCGTTAATATAAGTATTTTCTTTTAAAACCGCTCTTTCGCCTATAAGCTCTCTGTAAAGCTGCTCCTGACTCTTGGGCTGACCAAGGTCATCAAGGCTGTAGAGAGGATTTTTAGCGGTGTAATTAGCGATGATACTATCTGCGGTATAGTCGGTTATAGCCACGCCGTAAGCTCTGTAATTCTCGTCATTCTTATCGAGAGTTCCTGCGAGAAGCTCCAGCTTTTCAACTCCGAGAAGCCTTTTGGCATATTCCTCGGTGGTATTAAGCGTTCCTTCTGTAATACGGCTGTAGTAGCTAAGTGTATTTTGCGCGCTGGTTGCTAAGGACTCGCCGCCGCCATCCGGGTTGGTGTAAAGATACTGGGAATAGAGCCTATACATTTCTCCCTCGTATGCATCGTCAAGACGCTGTATCTTTTCCTCGGGCATTCTGCCAATGTATTTATCAGTGGAGGACGAGCCGCTATGCGCCTGAACGATAACGCCGTAAGCATCGGCATTGATAAGAGTATCCATTACGGCAGTACCGGTGTTATAAAGAGTCAATGCCTGAATAATGTAGAACACTGAAATGATTACAGCCGCCATAAATACCGTTGTAGCCTTGGAGAGGAGCTTTCTCTTAAAGAAGATGGAGAATACCTTAAAGATGTTCTTGGGTGACATCTTCTTATTATGAAGCTTATCCTTCTCGCCGTTATACTCGAGCTCCTTTGTGGGAGCAAAACCTCCCTCCGCCTGAACGATTCCGTTGGAGTTTTTGCCGCGGCGAAGAAGCTCTCCTATTTCCACCTTCTGAAGATCCTTATGGTGAGGAAGATGGAAAACTCCGTCACGCATACTGAACTTGTTATTATAGCCCGGAACGCGGCTGCGGTCACTGATAACCTTGCCGTCGGCAAGCTCGATAATTCTGTCCGCATATTCGTCCGCATCGCGAAGGTTGTGAGAAACGATAAGAACCAGAGTATTCTTTGAGATATTCTTAAGAAGCTCTAAAACCTCTTTTGTGGTAGTCTGGTCAAGGTTACCCGTAGGCTCGTCGGCAAGGATGACCTTGGGATTTTTAACGAGAGCTCTTGCTATGGCAACTCTCTGCTTCTGTCCGCCGGAAAGCTCCTTGGGGAGTCGCTGCTCATATCCTTCAAGACCAACAAGACGAATAAAATCGTCTGGATTAGAGCCGGAATCGGAGATATCAGCCGCAAGAGCAACGTTCTGCCTTACGGTGAAGTCCTCGATAAGGCGGTAGTCCTGGAACACGTATCCTATGTAAGAGCTGAGATATTTCTCGCGGGCGACAGAGGTCATAGAATCAAGAGAGTTTCCTCCCGAAACGATCTTACCTGAGGTAAACTTATCAAGGCCCGAGATCATATTAAGCAGAGTGGACTTACCCGAGCCGGATTTTCCGACGATGAAAACCATGCCGGTATCGGGAAGCGTGAAGCTGACGTTGTTCAGCGCGCGAACCTCTCTGCGCTTTGTTTTGTAAACTTTAGTTAGATTTTTAACCGAAATCACGATACTTCACCTCCATTGTCTTTTGCCCTGATAATTTCAATCGGCTTGAGATTTCTCAGCACAAGAAGTGCTACGAGAGCAGAAGCCACGGTTATCACAATTACCAAAGCCGCATTTAATATCGGAAGCCAGGAGGGCATATTAATAATACGGATATCAAAGGCGTTAGTATTAAGAACCATAGCAAAGGATTCGACCAGAATAGTATTGTAAACATCGATAATAAGAGGCTCAAATATTATAGACAGAACCGCAATTGCCATACCGGTAAGCACTACTCCGGTAATGAAGATAATACCCACGTCGGAATTCTTCGCACCAAAGGAACGGAGAACGCCGATCTGGAAATAGTTTTTCTTTATGATCTGCATCGCGTGGTTGATGAGATATACGATAATGAATATGTAAAGTCCGCCTGCAATAAGCTGAAGCAGCGGGATGAAAACGCTGAGAATCTTATTTATACCTGCGATAGCATCGAAGGCGATGCTCTTGGGCGCGATCATACTTTCCGACATAGCGGAAACCACCTCATCGATATTTTCGTTATTCCTAACGTATATACCGATGGGCTGAATACAAAATTCTCTCATCTCATCAAAATTGGATTTATGTATAGAAGCTCCGGTGCCGCTCTTAAGCTGCACTATCTCAAGGGTGACCTCATAGAGGAGTATCTCACCGCTGTCAACGTATCTGTCATAAACCCTCATTGTTACGGTATGAGGCTCAAAATCGGTTTTATAGTTAGTAAGAGTATATCCGGTGCCGAATATCTGATTATACGTAGAGTATCCCATATTCATCTGACCCACCGCAAGCTTATTAAGAGACTCGCCGGATGATGAGGAGGATCCGGAGGAAGAGCTTGCGGAGAAGGAAACACTAGTCTTTGCGCCATCGGGATAGGTCTTTCCCTCTCGCTCAAAGGTAACGTTACGGATACTTCCGCTTGTTGTGCTTTTGTTGTTAACTATTCTGCTGACGTACTCCTGATCAAAGGTATAAGAAATACCGAGAGAATAGATAACCTCATTGAGATACTGCTCAAAGAGAGGATCGTTGCAAAGCTCGTGGTAAAGAGACTCGTAATTATCGTCGCCGGTATAACTTTCGTATCTGGCAATTATGGGAGCGTATCTTTCTTCGTAGCCCGTATCTACAATGGCAATAGCCGCCTCACTGTCTATAATAGACTGATAGGATGTAAATCTGTCGGGCTGGAATTTTATCATGGCGTCTGCCACGTAGTCGGTGATGATGGCCGTCCTGCCCAGCTTCTTATAAGGATCGTTTGTGCAATCCTCGTAAACTATCTTACCGTCAACACCGTATTTTCCGATGAGGAATTCCTCGTCGCAAATAAGAGTTCCGTGGGTATAGAGAGTGTAGAAGCCCCTGAGGCTTCTTCTCATATCCGACTGACTGTATCCGGCAGAGCTGCTGCTGGATGAGGTATTGACTATAACGTTTACCAGCTCATAAGCATTCTCTCCGGAAATGCTCTCGGCGCGCGCTATCTCCTCGGAAAGAACTCTGTAATAGGAGGATGAGAAAAGACCGGTTGACTCATTTTCAAGTCCGCCCTTAATCAGTGAAACGTATTTTTCGCTCGTCTGATAAGGAACCTCGCCATGGCCTATCTTATGCATAGATGAGAACACAGATACACAAAGTATCATAAGCGTTACGATCGCAACGGTAACAATCTTGGAAAGCAATCCCTTTTTTGTGTAAATGCCGGTATACTGTGCTTTTCTTTTTTCCACAAAGCGTCGCCTGGGAAGGAATACCGTTCTCTTTGAATCCTTGGGATTAGTGGTCATAACGAAGCCGTCATCCCGCTGAACAATGTCCTTGATCTTACCGGTACGAAGGCCTGTCTCAAGTGTTTTTGTTTCCTCGGGAGTGAGATCGCGGAAGTAAGGAAGATAAGCAACGTTGCCCTTTATAGTAAATTTATGCTGGTTACGGGTTATTCTTGATCTGTCGCGGTATATCTGACCGTCGTGAAGCTCGATAATTCTGTCGGCAAACTGATCTGCCTCGTCGAGGTTGTGAGAAACCACTATAACAAGCTTTTCCTTGGATATCTCCTTCAGCACATTGAGAATATCCACCGATGTATTATGGTCGAGGTTACCGGTAAGCTCGTCACCTAGGATAAGCTTAGGATTCTTAGCGAGGGCTCTCGCAATAGCAACTCTCTGCTGCTGACCGCCGGAAAGCTCTCTTGGATATCTATCCTCGTATCCGTCAAGACCTACCTTGGCAAGAAGCTCAGAAATCTTATTCTGATCATCCTTTCCGGTGATGCTCATTGCAAGCTCCACGTTCTGCTTTACTGTCAGCTCTTCAAGAAGATAGTAATGCTGGAAAACGAAGCCGATATATGAATTACGGTAGTTCTCAAAATCCTTTTTACTAAAATTAGAAAGAGAGTTGCCGTCTGCGATAATATCGCCCGAGGTGATAGTATCAAGGCCGCCGAGAAGGTTAAGCAGGGTTGACTTACCCGATCCCGACTTACCGATGATAAACACAAGGCCCGAATCGGGGAGCTTAAGGTCAATGCCTCTCAGCGCCTCGCAGCTTCCGCCCTTGCGGCTTTTATACACCTTTCTTAGTTTTTTAAATTCGATCATATAATTCTCCTAACAAAAATCAGGTTTTTGTGCATCTTAATGCGCGCATAATGCGACCATTATAAATATTTTAACACAGATAAAGTAAAAAATCAATATAAAATGAAAATATTTTATCAATATTTTACCAATACAAGAGATTGCCGTAGATTTTTTTGCAAAAAACGTCGAAAAATGGTAGAAAACAGCGTTTATTGTTGTTTTAAGGTTGATTTGGTAAAATACAAGAGAATAAGTTTGTCATATTTCAGGCGTTTTTATGGCAAATTACAGGAGATACACAATGAAAAACAGTACAATCAACGAAAACAAAAATGAAAATATTGAAAGTATTATAGATGAAAGGGTCGCTGCTTCCGATACATCTTCCAATGTGAGGACCGAGGAAAAGGTATCCGCGCCCGAAACCGCAAAGATAGAAAAAAAGCGCAAGGAGAGAGAACCTTTGCCCCCTCAATCCCCCTTCGTATACGGTTTGGCGCGCTCCATCTCCATGCTTGTATCAAAAATTGCATTCCAATGCAAAATACTCCGAAATGAAATAAAGGGCAAAAAAGGCCCCTTCGTTATCATTGCAAACCATGAGGCGGCTCTGGATTTTGTCAACCTAATCGGTGCCACCCGAGAGCCCATGACCTTCGTTGTCAGCAACTCCTTCTATAGCACCCTCCCTCTGAAGCGGGCGATGGACAGCATAGGAGTTATACCAAAGCAGCAGTTCCAGACCAGCCTGCGAGATCTCGCCAAAATGAAGAGAGTTATTGAGGAAGGCAGGATTTTGGTTATATACCCTGCCGGTCTTATGTGTGAGGATGGACACTCCACGCCTATACCCGTGGCAACCTACGAATTTCTTAAATGGCTGAAGGCCGATATCTATATGGCGAAAACCAGCGGAACCTATTTTTCCATGCCAAAGTGGTCCTCGGGAATCCGACGCGGCAAAACCTTTATGGATATCTACAAGCTCTTTGACAAGGAAATCATTGCAGATATGGATACCCTTGAGATCAAGGATAAGACCGACAAGGCATTGGAATTCGATGCCTACCGCGAGCAGGAAATACTTCAAATAAGATACGTACATAACGACCATATCGATGGCCTTGAAAACGTTCTTTATATGTGCCCCCATTGTCACTCCGAATTTACTATGAGAGTTGAAAATCACAACGTGATCCGTTGCACCGATTGCGGCTTTGCCGAGAAGAGCGACGAATACGGATTTTTACATAAGATCGAGGGAGAGGGCGACGAGATCCGCTACGTTTCCACCTGGTCAAGAAGAATATATAACAACCTGAAAAGACGGATAATCAAAAAGAAGATCACCGAGCTTTCCACCAAAGTGGAAATCCAGATGCTCCCGAAGGACAAGAGCAAGTTCACCACCGTCGGGATGGGCGAGCTTAAGATCACAGAGGAAAAGCTTTATCTCTCGGGCAATGTAAACGCCGAGGATCTTTCCCTGGCATTGCCAATGGCAAACTACGCTTCTCTTCCCTTCAAGCCCGGTAAATACGTTGAGGTTCAGCACGGAGATGAAATTTTCCGTTGCCTTCCCGAGGACGGGCGGATAGTAATGAAGCTCATCAATATGATCAAAATATTCTACGAGCTTAATACCGCAAAAAGAGCCATTGATCAGCTCACCGGCAAGTCAAAAAGACAGAATCAAGAGAAAAGTCCTAAAAGAACAAAGAAAGATAAGAAAAAACGCACCGAAAAGCAATAAATTTCAGCTATGATAGACCGAGAGACCCCGAGAGGGAAAATCCTCGGTCTCTTTTTTGTTTTTCTTTCAGTTTTTTCCTTTAACATATTGATTTTTGCTACCCGCTTGTGTATAATTAGGTTATCAACTATTTTCGGGAGGCCGAAATTTTGGAAACAGAAGTAACCAAAAAGAATAATATAAACAGCTTCACAGAGTATCTGCTCTGCCTTGCGCTGGACGTGGGAGAAGGAATGCTGAAAAATGGCGGCGACGTCAACCGCGTTGAGGACACCATCGAGCGTATCTGCCGCGCCTACGGCGCAGAGCACGTGGAGGTTTTCACCATCATATCGGTTATAAACGCCGCTATAAGAATGCCCGACGGATCATATTCCTCTCAGCTGCGCAGAGTCAAGACCACCTCAAACAATCTCGGGCGGCTGGAAAAGCTGAATGCTCTCTCCCGCGAAATCTGTGAAAAAAAGCCCGAGCTTTCGGAATTTGATGCAAGACTCCATCACCTGAAGACTAATCCCGAATATCCAAACGGGCTGATCGTCGCCATCTCAGGAATCGCGGCAGGAACATTTACTATGCTTTTCGGCGGCGGATTTGCAGATGCCCTGGTATCCGCGGTGATCGGCGTCATTATCTCGATGATCGATATGCGCTACAAGGACAAGCTCAACATTATGGCGAGAGTGGTGCTTTCCACCTTCGTTGCAACAGTTTTATCGGGAATTTCGGTCCGCTGGTTGGGCATAGCCCACTCTCACGATACGATAATGAGCGGAGTTATTATGCTCCTCGTTCCCGGCATGGCATTCGGCACGGCAATGCGAGATCTCTTCTACGGAGACCTTATTGCAGGCGCACTGAAAACACTCCAGGCAGTTCTTACCTCGCTGATGATAGCCTTCGGATACGTGATGGCAATGAACATTTTCGGCGCCGTCCCCAGCACCGATTTTAATTGGGGCGAATGGGTGATCGTAAAGGATTTTATCACCTCGTTTATCGCCTCTGTTTCCTTCGCTATTCTTTTCAGGATAAACAAGCGCCACCTTATTTGGGCAGGCATAGGCTCGATCCTCACCTTCGCTATTTACTACGTTCTTGATGACAGGCTGTTTCTCGCCGCCATCGTTTCCGCTATGTTCACAGCGCTCTACTCGGAGATCTCCGCCAGAGTACATAAGGCTCCAACACTGGTATTCCTTATCACGGGAGTTATACCCACCGTTCCGGGAAGATATCTATACAACACCATGAGATGCTTCGTTGAAGGAAGCTGGAGCGAGGGAGCGAGCTATTTCCTCGATACTATGACCATCGCTCTCGGCATTGCGGCAGGCGTGGTCGGAGTTGCCATCGGCTGGGGACTCGTAGCCGACGAAGTGAAAAAATATGCATCTCTCATACGCGAGAAAAAAGGGAGATCAAGTAAATAAAAATTAAAAAATCCCAAGACATCAATTTCGCAGTCTTGGGATTTTTGTCATAAAATCAAGGTTTTTGTAAACTTTATCTTACAAAATCAGCTATTTATATCGCGATTTTCAAGAGCAGCCAGAGCTTCTCTGAAGGCTTTCGCCGCAAGAAGCTGCTCTTCCTCTGTGCCGTTTTCAAGGATGGGAAGGAGCTGGCGGAATACATCTCCGCTCACCGACATATCACGGCGGAGATACTCAGTTCCGTAGAGAGGAAGGGTCTTGTCCTCAATATCGAAGGAATAGAGACCGAAGTTATCGGAGCTGAGGTTTTTCGGAACGTCAAATCTGGGATCAACGTAACCGCGAAGCTCAATTATAAGGGCAGTATCTGCTCCATATTTCTTTTCGTGAACCAATCGGCTTACAAGGTTCATTATCTCGTTATTGTTATTAACACCGGTAATATCTAATACCTCCCTCTCGAATCTTATATGACCGAAGGTTCTGGTATCGGGATCGATGGAGACCTCGCCGTTGTTATACTTGATGGAGATCAGCTTGGCGCCGCCCATACCGGGCTCTTCAAAGCCGGTAGCCTCAAGCGCGCCTGCGTATGCATACATAGAAGCGCCTTTGGTAATAAAATCGCTTCCCTCGTGGCGGGAGCCGAAGGCATAGTAATCCGCGCCGAAGTTGATAATATCCTGGGTGGATATGGGGCAGCACTCGGATACTACCTCACCGTCAATGTCTGCATAGCCGCAAACGATATTGATCTTGGAAACGTCGTCAACATGCTTATCGTAAAGAGGATTCTCGGCAATGTACCGATCTCTGAAGCCCCAGCCGTAAACGGTAACCTTATCCTCAGCAAAGTCAAAGCGGGAAAGGCTCTCGCTCTCAAACACGTAGCAGTTCCCCGGGAGACGTCCGGAAGTATAGATAGGATTGGAATTCAGACAGTCGCTTCTTCCGGGAGCGATAACGAAGACCGTCTCGGGAGTATTTCTTATTTCTCTTATAAACAGCTCGGCCGTTGCTCCGGTGGCGTGCTTGATATCAAAGATATCACCGCTCATAAGAACGTATTTGATACCTGCGTTCCTCACGTAATCTATAAGGCGGCGGAAGGTCTGGCGCAAAGCACCTCTTCTCTCGTCGCTCTTATCGGGAGCAAGCCCTACATATGGCGTATCCAGGTGCAGATCGCTGCAATGAAGTATCTTTAATCTTTCGCCAATTTTTCTGTCACTCATGCGTTTTCTCCTAAAAATTTGGTCTTGTTATTTATCAGTTACAGATAGTATAACACTTTTTTTAATATTTTGCAACATTTTTGGCGAAAAAACTTTAAAAATCTCTTGCATAAACTAAAAAAATATGCTACAATTAACTATGGAAAAAGTAAGGCAGAACATTTTTGCCTTAAAACTATATAAAAATGCGAGCTTTGCCGCGGGCAGGCTCGGTTTTCAATGAAAGAGGAGATTTGACAATGCTTAGTCTTGCAGTAAGAAACACGGCTAAACTCGTAAGAGAAAAATCGAAGAGCGAGAACATCCGTCTCGGAAGACTCTTCACAAAAAAGGATACCGCCGCCCTTATGGCATCTATGATAACCTTAGATGACAAAAAGAGTGTTTACACAATTCTTGATCCCGGCGCAGGCACCGGTATTCTTGCCGCCGCCGCTATCGAGCATATCTGCAAAAATGCAAAGGGGGTAAAGCAGATATTCGTTACCTGCTATGAAAACGATGAGACCTTCATCCCCATGCTTTATGACAACCTGGAGCGCATCAGAAAGAAAGCGCGCCATGACTTTGGCGTTAAGCTCTTCATTACAGTGAATGAGGAAAACTATCTTGTAAACTCCAAAAACCACTATACCGTTACTTATTTCAACACTATTGCCGATAAATTCGATATCGTTATCTGCAATCCCCCCACAGAGCTTGTAACAAAGGGCTCCGAGGAGGCTGACTCTGTCGGCGGAGTTACTCAACAAAAGATCGGCGCCCCCTATCTCTTCTTCAAGCTTGCTACGTCCCACCTTGAGGTTGGCGGCTCGCTTGTTATCGTGCTTCCCACCACCGTGGCTACCGCATCTGCTCTCACACCTCTTCGCCGCGAGATCGCAGGGCTTCTCCACCTTCAGGGCATTCATCTCTTCATCGGCAAGCAGAAGAACCTCAAGAGGGCTGTTCCCTTAAAGAAGAATATCATTCTTTCTTATACAAACGCAGAAAATGCCACCCGCCCCGAAACCGTCACCATCACTACCTCCACCGATAACGGCAAGACTATAGCTACCTTGCCCCCACTGGGCTACGATTTCGTTGTGGATAAGGAGGACGGCACACTTACACTTCCCAAGAGCGTTGAGGACACCAAGATCGTGCAGTACATCGGCGGCTTCCCGGAGACTCTCTCCAGCCTGGGCCTTAAAATGTCCACAGGACTTATCCTGGACTCCAGATGCGAGGAAATGCTCTTTAATCAGCCTATCAAGGGCGCAGTACCACTTATCCGTCCTACAGCTATCAGAAACGGCTCTATTGCATTCCCCCTCCCCGTCAAGCATCAGTATATCGCGCCCACAAGCGCAAGCCTTGTGCAAAAGAATAAGAATATGGTAATCATCAAGAGAGTTCCCGCAAAGAGCGACGAGCGCTTTGTAAACTCCGCCATCTACCTGGCGGCTCAGCTCCCCTCTTACCGCTTTATCTCCACGCACAACAAGATCAATTTCATCGATACCAAGGATAAGAATACCGAGATGTGCGCAAGACTCGCCTATGGCATCTTCGCTCTTCTTAACTCCACAATCTACGACAGATACATCTCCATCGTATCCAAGTCCAAGCAGATCAACTCCAAGGAGATGAGAGATCTTCCCCTTCCCCCAAGAAATATTATTGAAAATATTGGAATGAGACTTATGTCAACCCGTATGACCACCGTTTCAGTATGCGATCAGATCGTTAACCCCACTCTTCATATCATAGAGAAGAACTGATCGAAAAGCAGCCGAAAAAATAAGAGCAGATCATGATCCCAAGGGATCGCAGGTGCGCGCGCTTTGCCGCACCGGATCTGCTCTTTTTTATTTTCTCTTCTCTTTTGTCTCGGTGAAAAACAGAATTTTTCGACTTATTGCCGGGAAAAGCCTGCAAAAAATATGACTTTTCAAGAGCTTTCCCCGAAAAATCGGCCGTTTTTTAGCATAAATCGACAAAAATACAAAATATTTTCAAGTTTTTAGTATATATTTTCACATATTGCTTGACAACAGGGGAATATTGTGCTAAAATAAAAGCACAAAAATATTTTTATTATTTTTATTATTTATAATGTAACTATTTATAACTTTTTACTAAATATTTTGGAAGGAGAAAAGAAATGCCTGAGATCAAGTACGAAGTAGTTGATAGAATCGGTATCGTTAGCGAGGGTAACAACGGCTGGAACAAGGAGCTTAACCTCATCAGCTGGAACGAAAGAGAACCTGTATACGATATCCGCACATGGTCTCCCGATCATGAAAAAATGGGCAAGGGTGTTACCATCACCGTCGAAGAAGCTAAGGTTCTTCGCGATATGCTTAACAAACTCAACCTTGACTGATAAGCAAACACCGTTTTTTCTTATGACCACAAAAAGAGCAAGCGTGAAGGATGAAAAAAATCTTGTATGCTTGCTCTTTTTTACTTTTGAAGTTAAGCTCTTTATATAAGGTTTTTCCTTTTCACATATTTATTATATTACACACGCTAATAATAAAAACGATACAAACACCTATTTTTTATGTGTTTTTTAAGTCTTGTTTACTATTTGTTAACTTTTTGTTAAAGTAATTATATACTTTTTTGTGGTATAATGTATAGTGACTAACGATAAGAAAACGAGGAAACAGTTATGTCAGACAACTTAATTACCACCGAGGCGGCAAAGCCTGCGGCGAAGAAAAAGAAGAAAAAAAAGAATTCGCCTTGGCTGAAGCCCCATCATGCGCTGGTGAGAAATATTGCGGAGATCGTCCTCTACCCCTTCGTCCGTCTTATGTACGGAGCGAAGATACGCCCCTACAAGGAGCAGGGTAAGAGACAGTATCTTATTCTTATGAATCACCAGACGGCCTTCGATCAATTCTTCGTAGGCTACGCCTTCAAGGGACCTATTTATTATATTGCCAGCGAGGATCTTTTCTCCAAGGGCTTTATTTCAGACCTGATAAGATTTCTTGTGGCTCCTATACCCATTAAAAAGCAAACTACAGATCCAAGAGCGGTTATCAACTGCATCAAGGTTGCAAGAGAGGGCGGCACTATCGCTATGGCGCCCGAGGGAAACAGAACCTATGACGGACGTCCGCTATACATAAATCCCACCGTTGCGCCTCTGGCAAGAAAGCTGGGCCTCCCCATCGCCTTCTTCAAGATTGAGGGCGGATACGGAGTTCACCCCCGTTGGAGCGACGTGGTAAGAGGCGGAGGAATGGAGTGCGGAGTTTCCCGCGTTCTCGAGCCCGAGGAGTACAGAGATCTTACCGACGATGAGCTTTACAGAGTCATCGTTGACGAGCTTGCCGTTGATGAAACAAAGATCATCGGCTCATATCCCCACAAGAAGAATGCCGAATACCTGGAAAGGGCGATCTACACCTGCCCCGTATGCGGCTTTACAAAGCTTGAAAGCCACGGCGACACCATCAAATGCACCACCTGCGGCCTGGAGGCTCGCCACACCGACGAAAAAACTCTGGTTTCCGACCACGAGGCATTCCGCTTTAATACCGTAGCGGATTGGTTTGACTATCAGGCAGGGCTTGTCAGCGGACTCAGCCTTGATGATTACAAGGATGCCCCGCTCTTCACCGACAGCACCGACCTCCATGAGAACATTCCCTATAAGAATAAGGTGCTTATAAAGAAGGATGCGGCGATAGAGCTTTACATAGACAGAGTCACAATAAACGGTGTGACTTATCCCTTCGACGAGGTCAGCGGTATAACCGTTCTCGGCAAGAATAAGCTGGACGTTTACCACGACGGCCATATCTGGCAGCTGAAGGGCAACAAGCGCTTCTGCGCTCTGAAATACGTAAACATTTTTAACCATTATAAAAATATGACCAAAAAACCTGCTCTTGCAGTAAGAAACCATAAGGAGGAAAATAACAATGGTAGAGAATTTTTGGGATTATAGTGTGTGGGGGTCAATAAACCTCATTGCAGTTTTAATGCTTGCGCTTTTTGCGGCAAATATACTTAAAAGACGCGTTAAGCTTGTAAAACGCTCGCTTATACCTACATCGGTTCTGGCAGGACTTTTACTTCTCGGCGTTTCCGCAATATGGGAACACTTTACGGGCACAATTTTATTCAACACAAACTTCTTCGCAGGAAAGGGTCTTAGCTCCCTTGAATTCCTTACATATCACGCCCTTGCATTGGGCTTCATAGCATCAACCCTTGCAAGTGACAAAAGAAAGTTTGACAAAAAGCGCACCGGCGAGATCTTCGATACCGGCGTAACCACCGTAGCAACCTACCTTCTTCAGGGTACACTCGGTATGGGCATCACAATCGCTGCAGCTTACTTTATTAATTCATCCATCTTCCCCGCCTCAGGTCTTATCCTTCCCTTCGGCTTTGGTCAGGGCACAGGTCAGGCAATGAACTGGGGTATGATCTACGAGAGCGATTACGGATTCGTTGGTGGAAAGACCTTCGGTCTCACCATCGCGGCGATGGGCTTCTTATCCGCTTCCATCGGCGGTGTTATCCATCTCAATATCCTTAAGCTGACCGGCAAGATTAAGATCAAAATCGGCGAGGATTCAAACGAGCCTATGGAACAGGTTGAGCAGAAGGGCGAGATCCCGATGAACGGAACTATCGATAAAATGACAGTTCAGGTTGCGTGGGTTGTTGTAACCTATGCTATCGCTTACGTATTCATGTACTTCCTCGGCCAGCTTATTCCCGGAATGAAATCTGTAATCTACGGCTTCAACTTCCTTCTCGGCGTTCTTGCAGCAACACTGGTTAAAAACATTCTCCACTTCCTTGAAAACAAGAACATCATCACAAGAAAGTATACAAACAGTTTCCTTCTCAATCACATCTCCAACCTCTGCTTCGACGTTATGATCGTTGCAGGTATCGCGGCGATCCGCCTTGATGCTATTCGTAAATACTGGGGAATTCTCCTTGTTCTCGGTGCTGTTGGCTTTGTATTTACCTATGCTTACAACTACTTTATCGCAAAGAAGTTCTTCCCCGAGTACACCCAGGAGCAGTTCCTTGCTATGTACGGTATGCTCACCGGAACGGCAAGCACCGGCGTTATGCTTCTTCGCGAGCTTGATCCTATGTATAAGACTGATGCCAAGGATAACCTGATCTATCAGAACTTCCCTGCTATCATCTTCGGCTTCCCGCTTATGCTCCTTGCAAATCTCGCTCCCCAAAGACCCGTGCTTACCTTTGGTATTCTCTTGGTATTCTTCGTAGTCATGAATATAATTCTCTTCAGAAGACAGATCTTCAAGAGAAGAAACAAGAGCGAAAAAGCAGAATAAAAGCAAACTAAGCTTTACAAAATGATATAAATATAGCCTCTGCAGCAAAATCTCAATTTCGAATTGACTTTGAGAAAATGTGCAGAGGCTTTTGTTTTCACTCTTCGGACCGCACCGTTTTGAGGCATCACTGTTTTTTAATTTTGCTTTTTAGCTTTTCCGCTATACCGGAGAAAATGCTCTTGATTTTGAACTCGGGACGCTCTTTCTCCTCATCCTCATCGTACTTCAGGTATTTTCCAATAACGCCCTTTATGGTTTTGACAAGAGCCGAATCCTCGCGGGCTATTGCCTCTTCCTCGGCTACAATGGCCTCGTATCCGTCAAATGACGTATCGGCGGCAACGAATTTCGGAGCAAAGGTGTTCTCTAACTTCTCACGGATCACCTCTTCGCCAAATCGGCTGTCAAGGAAATTCATCAGCATCTCCACGGTGGAATGGGAATCCACAAGCCTTGTCGCCATAGAGTCAACAACGCCGGAGTTGGGGATCTCGGAAATACTCACCGCTATACGGTCGGGGAGAGTCTTTTTGAATCGCATCATCAAGGTGTTTGGAAGCTCGGGATAAAGCAGCTCCACGCGATATGCGGCAGATCCGTCGGGACTATTCTCTGCCTCGCCGATGGCCTTAATAATATACTTTTCTCCACGAAAATCAACCACAGTGGTTTTATACTCGTAAAGTCCCACCTCTATCTTGTGTATCTCCGCTCGCTCCTTGACTGTAAGATAAAGCTCGTCGCCCTCGCGAGAGAATGTCATCGAGTCGATGGAGGTATCAAGGTTATTCTGCATAGCGCGGACGAACAGAGGAAGGATTCCCACGTTGTTCTCGGGGAATTTATAGGTCTTCAGGACATCGCTCCAACGCTCATCAAAAGGAGTTTTGTTCCTGAGGCGGAGGAAATAGAATAGGCCGTGATGCTTCTCAAGAGGGCGTGCCCATACTCTGCCCGAGAAGAAGCTTTTCTCCTTTTTGTGAAGGATATCCGAATCGGCAAAGGAGATGGGATCGTCGATCACACCGCCGAGATGGCGTCTGATTATTTCAAGGGACGGGCTGTCCTGGAACAGCTCGTTGTTGCCCGATTGAATAACCGCGACGATATTATTTTCAGGACACATCCAGACGTCCTGACCAAGCATGCCATTGAAAAGAAGCTGCCCCGATTCCTTTGCTACCCAAAGCTGGTATCCATAGTTGAAGTCCACGTTCACTGCAGGTGTTATGGCATGAGTCGCGCTCGAAAGCTTTACCCATCTATCGGATAAAATACGCTTGCCAAGATAAACACCGCCGCCCATGAACATAAGTCCGATCTTCGCCCAGGACTCGGCGGAAAGATATAAGCCCCAGCCGCCCTTTTCCACATCCTCGGGGCCGATTTCCCAAAAATAGTTGGTTATCTCTAAGGGCGCGAATATGCGCTCCGATACGTAATCTATAACGCTTCTGCCCGAAAGCTCCACCACGATTCTTGCAAGTATATAAGAGTTCATACTGTTGTAATTGAACTCGGTGCCGGGAGCAAATTTCAACGTGGATGCAAAGAATGCCTCACTCCAATTACTCTCTGTAACCGATCCCGCTTCACCGAAGGGAACGCCGGTGGTCATGGTCAGAAGATGCTCCACCGTGATATAAGAAAATCTCTTGTCCTTGTATGGGATCTCGGGGAATATGTCAACAAGTCGTGTATCAAGTGTTACAAGGCCGTCATCGTAAAGGAGCCCAACCGCCATACCGATAAGACTCTTTGTCATAGAGTGAGACAGGTGCCAGTGGTTAACACTGTAGCCCGCCCTGGAGCATTCCGAAATAACCACACCGTCCTTAATGATCATTATGTTATGGACGTTGGATCTGCGCTCGCCCTCAAGCTCGCAAAGTAGGTTATATATTCTTTTTGAGGAGATCCCGTGAGCCTCGGGAATGGAACGGGGGAGGCTCGGCTCTTCCTTGCCGTTTATTTGATTTTTTTGAGGATAAAAGGGGATGACCGTGTTCTTCTCCCGACCGCCAAAGGCTATGGAGGTTATGAGATTCACCGCCCTCTTTTTCCATTTTTCCATTTAATCACCTCACGATTGTTTTTCTTTTTTGTAGAAAAAACTTGCAATTTGATAATTAAAGTTTACATTTATCCCAGTTTTGCTACCATGTAAGCACTCCGGGCATTATAATATCTGCTAAAAGCCCAAAAGCAGCTCCGATAATAACGATCAGCAAAATAATAAGGATATTATCGCGCATCGGCCTGTTTCTGCGAAGGAGCACCGCCAGACCTATTCCCGCGCCGGAGAACAATCCCGCCATCATCTCGCCCGCGCTGATCACACCTGCCGAGGCCAGAGTTGTAAGAACCACAGATGCCGCGCAATTAGGGATAAGTCCGAATATCGCCGTCAAAAGATGGCTGAGGCCGGGAACGTTTGGCAAGATCGAAACCAACGCATCCTCACCGATAAAGTACACTAGCGAGTTTATGCCAAAGGTGACAAGAAGGATAAAAAGACCAATCTTAAGCGTGTGCATGATCGCAGGGAGCAATATGTCTCCCCCACCGTGGCGGTGATGACATTCCCGCTCATCACAGACGGAAAAATCATCCGTCTCTCTTCTCGGCGACGAGCGAAGGATCAAGTCAATGATCATGCCGCAAAGTATAGCCACAGCTGTCTTGTACGCCATAATGGCCGCAATGCTCCCAAAGCTGAAGCTGCCCGAGATCATGATAGGCAGCATCTCGTCGGAGGTGGATAGAAAGACGGCAATAAGCGTTCCGAGAGTGATAACTCTACCCGAGTAAAGATTGGACGCAGCGGCAGAAAATCCGCACTGCGGGATCGCTCCCACAAGGCCTCCGAAGATAGGTGCCAGAGGGCCCGAGCGTCCGATAAATGCCTCAGTGCGGGGCTTTGCCTTATGCTCGATATATTCCATTAAAAGATAGGTCAAAAATAAGAACGGTATCAGGCTGAGCGTTTCCTTTATTCCGTGGAGAAGCACCTCATCGTAGAAGCTCCCCGCATGCTCGCCCGAGCCGTGTGCGTGTAATAAAAACATCTAAATTTTCCTTTACTTCATACTTTTCCATAATATATCTTAAATCTTTTATCTAAAAAAGTCAAGGTCTTTCGTGAAAATTTATTATAGTTTCCCCTCATATCTCCTTATATAAAAAACGGAGCCGTCAAAAGATTCTTTCAGCTTTGGCTCCGGTAAAGCAAAACCGAACTTCACTCCAAAATAGCGGCTATGCAAAAAAGCTCCCCATAAACACAAATCGCGAGAAGGGCAAAAGGCGATATTGACGGGCATTACAGAAGCAGTTTATTTTTTCAAAAATTGAGATTCTCGTCTTCTTGCGACCGAAATGGCGCAAAATGTAAATCATGATTCACTTTTTATGTATATTTTCTCTCAATCAAGGAAAAATATCAAAAAAAAGAAACGAGGAAAAACATATGAAAAAAGAAACAGAAAAGTTACTGAGAGAATGCACCGCAGGAACAAAAATGGGGGAGCGCGCAATCAGCATGACTATCCCCTACGTTAAGAATGCAGAGTTAAAATCCGCCCTGGAGGAATCGCTTAAGAGCCACGCTATTATAGGGGACGAAGCGAAGCAAGCACTCTTCTCCGCTCACCGTAGAGACAAGGAACCAAATGTCATCGTCCAAATGATGAGCGACGCAAAAATGAAAGCAATGCTCACATTGAACAGCTCGCCGTCAACCGTCGCAGGTCTGATCACCGACGGATGCGATACGGGCACAAAAACCTTGGCGCACGCCCTGAATTCCCACCCCACCGCAGATCACTCTGCTCGCCAGCTCACAAAGCAACTGATTGAGACCGAGGATAAACTCCGAGAAGCACTGCGGAAATTTTTGTGACGGCAAATTGAAACGAATGATAATTCTATCCTATAAGTATTTATATTTTTGAGAAAACACGTATATAAGCTACGGCATGATACGCGCCTTTACAGGTAGCTCGATTGCCAAAATCGGTATGATATGCACTCTAGCGAGTAGCTCGATTACCGATTTTTCTTTTTAAACGCGTTTTTTGATGTGCTCCGATCCGGCTTTTATAAAGAGCCGTGCATTATCAAGATGTGGTATAATCCCCTTGGAATAGACACTAAAAAAACAAAAAAATCTGCAAGACTGCACCGAGGTCACGGAGGCTCTTCTTTTTGCTGCGCGGAACTTTGAAAGCGGAAATGGTAAATCAAGATACAGAGACATTTGTTGTTCAGAATTGTTGACCGACGTTAAGCATTATATTGTTCGTCAGTCAAATCATAAGAGCTGAACTATCGCCTTTCAAGCAAAAATCTTTTTTTCATTCCGCCTTTCTGCCCGGATTTGGTTCCTTTTGATTTATGTGTTTTCTTGCTCAAAATTGCTATTTACTTTGGCAAACGAACCGCTGCCTTTCAAAACGGATCTTACTTTGACAACGTACGGCGAAAAAATGTCAAAAATAATTTATAAAAAAATTTGTCAAAACTATTGACTTTTGCCTTTTAAAGTGATATAATATGTTAGGCTTTTGGATGAAAAGCCGTTTTTTCGCTGAAAGCGAAGCCAAAATCTGGGTGTGGCGCAGTTGGTAGCGCGCTACCTTGGGGTGGTAGAGGCCGCAAGTTCAAGTCTTGTCACTCAGACCAAAATCGGAGGTTCAAACGAACCTCCGATTTTCTTTTGTTTTCTCGCAAATCCTCGCGAAATCTCGCGTTTTCGTGATAATCATAATGGGCTTGTCCTTCCCTTCTTTGAGGGTTGAACAAGCCCATTTTTCGCCTTTGACCACATGTTTGACCACTTAGGGAGATTTTCGCACTTTTCTCGGCTATAAAAAGTGCAATTTTTCTATGCAGTTTTAATTGGATTCGTCTAAATATTCTTTGATAATCTTATAAGCATCGATCAATCTTTTTTGACGGAAATCCGGTGTTCCTCCGAAATCATTAAAAAGTAATGGGTCTGTGAATATGGTATTTTCTTCACGTTCTCTACTAACGCAAAAAATATCATGCACCTCATTCTCTTCTCCCACCCAAACACTGGATATATTATTGGGGAAGCCCTTCTTTCCATTGAATTGATCTCCTGTGATATCTATTACAACTCCATCAAAAGTATTTAACCATACATGGCGCCATTGAAAATCATACTTGTGTCTTCCGTTTATTTGAAACGTATGTATGCCATGCTCTTTAAGGTATTCACCTAACAAATCACACGTTATATCACAACAATCATCCGGAAATTTAAAAAGGCATGAACGACTGTTGAATTCTCTTCTTGATTTAGCAGTATCGATTGCATTTCGAAATTTTGCAACCAACTCATATACAGTATCCATTGATTTATTCTCCCTTTAATGAAACTGCCAAGCACACTCTACAAGCCTTTTTTAGTTCATCAAAGTTATTCTCCAAATGAACCGAAGCATTATCTACTGCTGACATTATTATTCCAAGATTGGTTGTAATCTGTTTTTTATTTCTTGATGTTTTATATTTACTGAATACAATGCTCACGGGACTTTTCGCAATTGCATATATTTGTGCTTCTCTCTCATCCAATTCCACATATGCACCGCCTTCCAGCAAATAACACATCAAAGAGAACAAAGCCGTTTTATCTTGATAGTTAAAATAGTGCAATCCCAAATAATAGTGTATAATCTCATGTCTTATTGTTTCTTTAATTTGATCATCATCGCAATCATCTCTTAGAAATACAACGGGAAATAAAGAATTCCTTTTTGTTCTGTCATTTTGATGCGTATGAGTAAACCCATACACATTTACCACATCTCCTCGATCAGGTAATTGCTCAAAAACAATCGGCAAGTAATTTAAATCGGGTATTCTCATATTAAATATCTGATTAATTTCATTCCAAAAGATTTTCGCATATTCTCTATATAAATCTACATCATGAATCATTTTTACTCCTAAATTTCCAACACTCCACCGCGACCTTAATAACTCCGTCGCGTTTGTTTTCAAACAGATCATACGCCTCGTCGATCTTCGAGAGCGGATAGGTGTGCGTGATCAGCGGCTCTGTATCGAGCTTGCCCTCGGCAATGAGCGCGAGCGTTTCCTCGCAATCGCAACCGTCAACGCCGCCGGTCTTGAAGGTCAGATTCTTACCGTACATATCGGGCAGAGGCAACGTCTGCGCCTTGTCGTAAAGCGCCACCACCGTGACAATTGCATTCGGGCGCGCACACTGCCAAGCAAGCTCAAAGGTGTTCTCTGCTCCTGCCACCTCAAGCACCACATCTGCACCGCCGTGATCGCTGTTCTCACGAACAAAATCGAGGCACTTTTCGGGCGTAACCGTCAGCACGTCGGGATAGTGCTCATTCACAAATTTAATACGATTCTCGTCCTTCTCGCACACGATGATGCGCTTGGGATTTTTCAGCATCACGCAAAGGAGCGTGCAGATTCCAGTGGGGCCTGCTCCGATGATAAGGACGGTATCGTCCTCGGTGATCTCGGAGATCTTCGCCGCCCAATAACCCGTGGCAAGAACGTCGCCAACAAGCAAAGCTTGTCTGTCGGTCACGGTATCGGGAATCTTGTTCAGCCCCTGATCTGCAAACGGCACGCGAACATACTCTGCCTGACCGCCGTCAATACGGCAACCAAGTGCCCAACCACCATTCTTATCGGTGCAGTTGTTGACGAATCCCTTCTTGCAGAAGAAACACTCACCGCAGAAGGTTTCCACATTCACCGTGACTCTGTCGCCGGGCTTTACGTGCGTAACAGCCGAGCCGACTTCTTCCACGATGCCTACCATCTCGTGACCAACCGTGATTCCTTCCACCGCTCTCGGCACGCTGCCGTGTTTAATATGTAGATCACTCGAGCAGATGCTTGCAAGCGTGACCTTGACAATGGCATCCCTCTCGTGCTGTATAGTTGGCTTCGGTTTCTCAACCAAGCCGAATTTCCCTTTTGATATGTATGTGTAGGTAAGCATAATTACCTCCTGATTTTCGATACCTCATTATACCATAATTTTCTTCCTTTTTCAACCGCATTATATGAACAAGCGACGGATTTCTCCGCCGCCTTATTCTTTGTTTATTGCTCCCCATTTCTTTGGGAGCGTAATTGTTTCCACAGCCCACTCTATGGGCATAAGGCGGTTTTATCCTTGCCCTGTCTTTAACGTGTTTATTTGCATTTTAACACGCATCCGGCGTTATAGAGTGGATAATAACAAGACTCATGCACAAGCCTTGATATTATGCTTTATTTTCATCACCTTTCGCTAATGGCTCTGCATTGAATACAAACGCTTTGCATTTAAGACACTTATCACAAATCTCAGTCTCAGACTGTTCTTTGTAAATTCCATAGCAGAATACTCTATTGTCGTTTGCACCGCACTCATTTGTTGTGGTAAGCGCCTTAGCGCACTCCGGCTCAATGGGATGTCCTATTAAATTTGACCTAGTAATCATTTTTGTCTTTCCACCCATACCTGATTATTGCAATGTTTCAAGCATCATTTTAGCTCCGAGCTTAAAGGCATACACGAAGATTGCCTTTTCCGCGAGACTCATGTATTCGCTCCAGCAATCATGGAACTTTTCGAAGATTTCTTTCTGCTCGTCTGTAAAGCTTTTCTCCAAGTCCTCGTGATGCCTTGCCATGTAGCTTAGTAACTCTTTCATCTCCGGCGAGTTCGTTCGGCTATCCTCTTGTGGTATGATGTTGCCATGCCACAGTTCTTCAATTGTTTCCTTCATCGCCGACCTCCGTAATAGCAAAGGACGATTCATCACCGACTTGACTCGGCTTTGAATCGTCCTCTTTGTCTATTCTTAATGCTTCTTCGATGGTGTGCACCATCACAAGTTTCCCTATCCAATCTGCGAGTTCGAGAGTACTCATGTTCTTTCCGCGGCACTTTTCGAGATCCTTCATGACCGCCCGGAGCACCTTCTCGCTCGCTTTCGGATACATGTTTTTCAATGCTTGTAGTATCATTTTGTTACCTCCTGTTCTTTGGTAACACCAACAATACCACATGTTTGAGAGAAAGTCCAGTAAACTGCGATTAGTTATCAATTAAGTAACTTTTGTATCAAACAATTTCCAAAGAAGCGTTCGCAATATCATCTAAATGTTCAATTATGAACCTTTGAGCACTTGCATCATACATATTTACATCATATTCACGTCCGCTCTCGCTCTTTCTTCTGGACGGCAAAATTCCAATGGATTCTGCTTTTTCTGTTGCAATCTTAAACTTTCTTCCATCCGGATGCTCAATCTCATGTAAGTAACCGTTTTCAACGAGCCAAGATGTTATTTGTGTTGCTTTAAGTTTTTTCATTTTCCCATTGTCAATATGTTCATTAATAGCATAAACAAACGCACTTATTGAAATGGGGGCATCTGATATTTCTATCATTTGTCTTTTTTCATGATCCAAGAAAAAAGCATATTTCTTCCTTTTGTCTATTCGTGTTGGATTAAAATCCAATTTTAACAATTGATCGATTACAGAAGCTGCATCCAATAATATCTTTTTATTAAATGAGTTTCTCAGAACCGAATCTTCTAAACTATATCCAGTTTTCGGGTCTTTTTCACTCGCCAACATTTCTAAATTATCTTTTAACATTAACAGGTCATCCAATTCCATATTTCCACCTCAATAATCCCAATCTATTGCTTTAGCCAATTCAAAAAGTTTTTCGGCTTCTTCTGGTTCTACCATATTTACAAAATATATTTTCCCGTACATATGCTCTTTATAAAAAGCCTTATTGCATTCAATATGTTCCATATGGCCTTTCACTCCGTATTTGATGCAATAATATAACTCTTTATTTAGTTCTTTTTTATATTTTTTTGAGACTCGTATTCTATCACCATTGACTAACAGCCCTGTCACTTCCTGCCTTTGGTGGGGATATGCAATTCTTGTTTTTCTGTCATTAATCTGGAATCCCTCGTCATTAATTATGTCAACGGCAACTTTTATAATACTTTTTATATCACCATCCCCAGAAAAAGTAATATCATCAGCGTAACGTGAATACTGAGCCTCATATCTTTTTGCTAGTGCTGCTAATCTTGCATCCAACCTCAAACAAACAATATTAGAAATACATGGACTTGCCGGAGATCCTTGTGGTAATCGTCCGCCATAAGAACATAATTTTGATAATATCCACGCTACTTCTTTGGTGTAACCATAATATACAAAAATTCTAAAAACATTTTCAAATAATACAGAAGGGAAAAAATTTTCCACATCCATGTTTACGATACAATACTTGTTCTGATGGATTTTAGCATTATCTAATATTGATTTTTTCTCGCAAAATCCCATGGCATATTCAGAAACTTTCATGTTGTACAAAATGTTGGTTAGAATCCATCTTTGGATATATTTTAATTCCAAACAAGGCATGTCCAATTCCCTATACGCGCCACTTTTCTTAGGAATATAGGCTTTCTTATAAAACATATCTTGACAATAAATCATTTTTACCAAATCTTCTGCAGAAATTCCAACCAAGAGTGCGAGATGTTTGGTATCAAAAATAACTGGCAGATTATTATCTAACAATCTATTAGCATACCTAATACATTTGGCAGCATAATATTCGCCATAACCTTGAGACTTTATCTCTCTTTCCAAGTTAACTATATACTCACTTTTATTCATAAATCTATCCTAATCCTAATGAATGATATGCCGATACCAATTCTGTTTTTAAATACTCCACACTCATCTAACGTATTAGATGAGTGAGATGCTAAATGATTGCTATACCAACCATTTGGCATCTTGTTATTTCTTTGAAATAACAAGATGTAAAATTAAGAGACAATACATCGATGAAAAACAACTTGTTTTTCGTTTTCTATCAACATATCATTCATTATTTATAATAAATGTTGTCAAGAAATACCTTTTCTGTAATTGCAAAAATACATGGTCTGTTTACAGACCTGTATGAAATGACTGCGTTCCAGTCATTTCATAGGATAAAAGAACTTTGTTATTTTATCCTATGAAATTAAGAAGCATCATTTATCAGACCAACAACTTGTCGGTCGTTTTCTATTTCTATTTCAACATATTATTATCCATCATATTTTTTTGTGAATTTTTCCGGAACATATGGTGCATCAATCGAGAGAGCTGATTCTGGAGAGATTTTTATCATCAGAAATTGATCGTCACTTGCACTCATTTCATCTGAATTTTTGGAAATCAAAAAAGTTACGCCTTTGCTTGTAATAGAAATCAAGTTTTCAATATAACATAGATATTCCTTAGCAAACAACCGCTCAATCAGTTCATCAATTTGATTTCTATTATAACCTAAAATTTCCATAAGTTCACTAATAATATATTGGCTTTTCTTTTCTTTAAAGTAGCTCAAAGCCAATACTTCTTCATAAAAATCTGTCATAATACACCTTTTTTCGCATTATTGTAATTTGTTTGCTTTCTTCTTAATCGCTCCCTCCTCATACGCATCCACTCGGGAACATATTCATCTTTCCGAGGGAAAATCGATTTATAATCTTCGGTATCATATCTAATAAAGCCAAGAGTATTATTTGGAGTGTTATTGTAAAAAGCAATAAGAGCTTGACTCTTATCAAAGCCCAACCTATCATCTTTGGGAATTTGCAAATCTTTAGACATTTTAACAATCATATTTTTTGCGTTATCATCATTATCAAAAAGCGAACGTTCAAAAGCCTTTTCTTGTTTAAATGCTGACAAAACAACTACTTCCATTTCGTTTTCATCAGCATATTTTTTAATTTCTTCTAGTGCTTTATACATTGCATTTATTACTATAAAGTAAATCGATTTATTCTTGTATCTTTCGGGGTGCTTTTTTAATTCATCAATAAAACTTCTTCCGCTACCACTAAAATCATCGATAAAGACAATATTATCTATGTATTGAAAATCTTCTTCCTCTAACAAATCCATATTTTCAATGCAAATGTTTTTGTTTATTCTATTTATTAATTTATATTCTGTCCAGTAATCATTCGAACTATTTGTCTTACCATATTTGGATTTGATAAATACATATATTGTATTATCTTCAGTTACATTCGATTTTCCTACTAACTGCCGATGCAATTCTTCTAACCATTGATTTGTGGTTTTATGTGAATAATACTCCAAATTCTGCACTAACGTTAATACCACCGAATGATATTTGGAAGGAATCTGAGATATCCATGTTTCAAAATTTTCATAAAAATATGATAGTCTTTCATCGAGTGTTTCATCTCCATTCCATTTTTTCAAACATTCTTCGACAATACTTTCCAATGTTTTATCCATGATTACTTCCCTTAAACTTTAAATACTTTATATTAATACTCCGTTACAGTGGTCAACTTCATGTTGAATAATCTGCGCCGTCCAGCCAGTGAAGTTTTTCGTGCGTGTTTGCATTTCTAAGGTCTGATACTGCACCTTGATAGTTTTATATCGCTTGCATTTTCGGGGGGCGCCGAGAAGCGACAGACAGCCTTCCTCGGTATCGTACGCGCCATCCTTCTTAATGATCTCGGGATTGAGCATAACTGTATATGTAGGAGCTCGTCCGCTCTCATCGAGAAAGGCGATGATGCGCTTACGCACGCCAATCATATTCGCTGCCATACCGACACAGTTTTCTCTGTGCACCATCAATGTATCAAGCAAATCCTGTGCAACTTGTAAATCTTCTTTTGTAGCGATCTCCGACTTTCCAGCAAGGAATATCGGATCGTGCATTAGTTCTTTAATCATAAATTATCCCATCCATATTTAGCGTTGCGAAGAAAAGCCTTCATACTTAGGCGTGTATTTATAGTGCAAGACAGCTTCTATAAAATCAAGTGTGAAGATTCCAAGATCGGCATCAATCTCGATGTCAATGCGACGGCAATTTTGTTTAATCCACTCGCCAACATTATCTTCATTAATGCCTTTATCTCTCATTTCCACATCCGAAAGTATCGACTTTGCAAGATTGCTCATTGCCGATTTAGGATTATAATGTTGACTTGTATATCGAGCATTGCTGCTTGGCCCGGCTTTACCTATTTTCAAAACCACACCTTCATAAACGAACGTATAAACTGCCATTTTTCCTTTTGGAAGACTATGGGGAGCCGAGTGAGGTTGACCTCTATCAATAAGATTTATTTTATCATTATCAATAGGACGATCAATCGCAGCAGAAGCGTTTTTTATACACTCCAATATTTGAATTGGAATCAACATATCATTTCTCCTGACAGAACACAGCTATTGCTGACGAAGCAAAGTCTGCTGTTCCTTCTCCGTACTTGTCGATGTTCTTTTTAAAGCGCTTATCGGTAACGTACATCTTGCCGAGACCTACAAGAATCTCGTCTGTGCAAGTGTAGTAGTTTGCGGTTATATGTGCCCGAAGCTTGATTACAAGCGCCTGTGCCTCGACAGACTCGGCACTTGTACCACTATCCTTGCACGCGGCAAACTCAGCAAAGATCGCCATTAAACCCTCGTTTGCTTCAGCCCACTTCTCTTTTGTGTAGTTCTTTGTTTTCTGTTCGTGCTCACGATAAGCTGCGGTGTTACCGTAGCGTTCATGAGCCTCTTTCGTATATTTATCGTCCATAGTCATTCTTTCGAATTCAATACCTTGCAGGTATCGAAGATCTTTTTACTGAAACATCTTTGATTCCATAATTATCGCATAGGTCTGTGACGCTGCTTTTTACGAAATCTGCTCTTGTAGTCGGAGATATCATAATAGTTCTAATACTGTCTATGGTAATCTCTTTTTCTATGTATGGAAGAAACGCACCGTTTTTTTCTCTGTATTTTTTAGAACCTAGAGAAGTGCCTTGCTCGAAAATAGCAATTCGATATTCAGTTTCACTCTTGTAAGAATCTGCTTTCATAAACACTGAGTATTTTATTATGTTATCCTCCAATGCCGCATATAAATACTTTCTCTGATAAGGCCTAGTATATTTCACATATATATCATAATAATCGTTGTATAATTCTCGCAAAAGTTCTTCTTGATAGTCTCTATTGTATTCAACTCGTCCGATTAAAAGCGTTTGATTAGAAGTTAATTTAATAGATTCAATTATTTTTTCAAGGTCAAATCCTATATTATAACCAGTAGCATCATTGGTTTTAGTATAGTAATTCCAAAGAGAAAGCGCATCCTCATCCAAAGAAAGTGAAAATACATATCGTCTTTCTATTTCCCTAGAGGATGTTTCTCTTCCTCTACCGCAATCATTACTGTGAAATAATGACATCATATACGATCGAAACGCTAAATTCTGAGCAGCTTTTTGGTCTTTGTTCGTGGAAAAAACATTTGATGCAAGGGAGAGAAAATAATCACTTTCCGACACATCATTTAAATAGTCAGAATCACTAAACCATATTTTTTGATTAGATATGATACCTAATAATCCCGATGGAGAAGTATAATGAAACGCCAAGCCACCCACACCGTCTGCCTGAATATAATTTAAATGCTTATCATGAATGTTGTCTATCAATTCCTTCCATACGGGTTTAGACTTCATAAAAATCTCCTTGTACCAAACTCATATATTCCTTTTGTTTTTCAATTTTGCAAGTATTTCTTCATCCGCCGGGCAGAACTCGTAATTTGGAATTTCACTCGGAGTTATCCATTTGATATCGTTGTGCTCCAACTTTTTCGGCTCGCCTTCTGCTATGGTAGCGTTGAACAAAGTCAGATGAACCGTCAAGTCGGGATACTCGTGTATGACTTCCATAAACATGTCACTGACAGAAAGAAAAACATCCAATTCTTCTTTGCACTCTCGGATAAGCGCCTGCTCTTTCGTTTCGCCCGACTCTACTTTGCCACCAACAAACTCCCAAAGAAGGCCTCTCGCTTTATGTACCGGGCGTTGGCATATCATGAATTTATTGTTTTTCCATATAAGAGCTGCTACTACTTCAATCAAATCAAAACACCTCAAAACAAAGATTAGTAATTTAACCTTATACCACTGCCAGCTCTCTCTCATGCATTTCTTTTGTCAACTGTGCCATAAACATATCTGTATTAATTTGATCAAATTCTTTAAACATTTCTATGTATTTCGCAATGCTCTCTCTGATTTCATCAAACAATTTTTGATTGATATCAATAAATCGATCTTCTTCTCTGAGATACAACTGTTTATCATCGCTATACTGATGCGCCAATGCGTTTCTATAAATAATTATTTCTTTATAGAAATGTTTATGAAAATCTCTATATTTAGCATCAATACACTTTCTTGGAATTAAATACTGAATGATATGGTCAAAAATTCTGCTTTTGCTATAAAGCTCTTCTTTTTCGAGCAATGTTAAATCAATCACATCTTTCGCCACAAAACAACAATTGCTCTTTGTGTCACAAGGAACAGAAGCCATCTCACATTCATTCCCACAATGCTTTCCATTATGTGCGCACATTTTGTAGACTCGATCTTTTTTGCTATTGGCCAAATTAGAATTAAAGTACTCTAGAACGCAATTTAGAACATTAGTATCTGAACAATATTTTGTTATAAGGTCATAAAGCTGCTTATCAAAGATCGATGAATACTCCATAACAAAACCGCGAAGATTTTCGACAGTTTGCGCCCTTCTAACAATCCTATATATAAGATTTCGGAGCTTGTCCATCATATCTTCTCCTCTTTTGGCGCAATACACACCTTCCATCATAGGATTGATATCTTTAATAGCGGTTACCATATTAGCATATCTCGATGAATATAGCAATGCATCAACAACGATATCCCTCTTGCGAATAGCATTATTGATTATATTAACACTGTTATCTGTTCCTAAATCATAATCCGCTAATATTAAATCGCTATCCTCAATTATATCAACAGAATATTCGTCACAGCGATAACGCTGAACATCAGGAATTAAATGGAACTCTCTGATTATTGATTCTATTTCATCGATATGTGCATCATATGCAGAATCTTCGTTCTCGAACCAAACGAGTTTAAAATTTACATTCATACTTAAATGCCACCTCCAAAGTAAATCCACACTCTGTATTGGGTATCACTTGTATTGTTCCGCGCATTTCTGTTACCACTTTTTTAGCATGATACAATCCCAATCCAAACCCAAAAGTTGTAGAATATCCTCGCTCAAAAATGCTATTTACATCGGTAATCGATTTATCCAAACCAACACCATCATCGCTAAAGCGCATCACTATCCATTCACTATTTCTCTTTATCTGAATATTTACATTTTTAGCTTTAGCCTTTTTTGAATTTGAAATAAAGTTATCAACTAGCAAAGAAATCTTGGATATATCAAAATTGCAAATTAGCTTTCCTTCAGGCTCGGATGTTTCTACTTTAACATCCATTTTATCAGCCCAAAAGTCACTTGCGTATTTTTTAACTATCTCCACTAAATCCTTGGGAGTTTTCATGCTAATACCATAATCATAATTCAAAGACAAATCGGATAGTTTAAATATTCTTCGATTGTTATTAATTGTATTTACAATTTTTTCAATCAGCTTTTTATTTTCTCGATCAGCAAGCCTGTAGATGGTTTCCAATTCAGCTAAATTTGCTTCAGATATAACATAAATAATGTGTAATGCATCCTCGTACTGAATGGGATCTATTTTCAACTTTGCCTGCAAATTAGCATTTTGTTTTTCTCGTGTCTTTAATTCAGTTTCCCTTTGTCTGAGCGTTGTCGAAATGGTTTCTACTGTTTTTTCCGCTTTTTGCTTTTCTTTCTTTAATGTTTGAGTTTCCTTTTTGATATCAGTAACCAACTGTCTAACATCATCAGAATTAGAAACTTCTGCAATTTTTTCAAGCCCCTTAATAGACTTTTGCAAAGAATCTTCCTTAGGCTGTGCTAATTTAATCAATTCAGGATTGATTTCTGCGCTAATGATATCTCCCCTTTTAGTCAAATTAGCAAATTGCATAATTATTTTGTCGGCAACATCCATGGAGGTCAAGCCTTGTTCGTTTTCTCCAATAACAAACTTGTTTCGCTCAGGATCACCCCAATCTATACCGTCTACAACATATTTTTCAAGTATTCTGACTACTTCAACAATGAAAAATTCTTCAAGCTGTATAGTTGCCGGATTTTCAATAAAGCCACCATCTCGGCTACTTTTTTCTATAAACTTCTCGTTTTCGCCATCAATGAGTACACGACCCATCAATTCTCTTGTTCCAAGAAATCTATTATAACCCTGAGACTTTCTTTCATTGATTCGGAAGAAATCAACACCGGGGGTGCCGTAGGGATACACTCTAAATCCATTTTTGTACACAAAAATGGAACCATAGTTAACACTATCAATACCCATGGTTCTTGCAAAATTTACTTTTGCTGCACGGTTAAGGTAGAACAACTTAAACTTTATGTTCTCGAGCTTATCGTATGTATTATTTCGACGAACAACTTTGAATATAAAGTCTCCGCGATCTTCGATCGATGTTTCTATCGTTTGACCATCCTCAGATATAGAAACACTTATACTCGTTGTTTTTAACTCAAGTTTTTCAAAGACATCGTTAACGATAGGGCCATTTACAACAAGATTTCCATATCCAGTCGTTGTAACACCTCTCGAATTCTTCTTTATTTCAGATTGATCCGCTTCTCGTTCATGTTCAGCAATAATCGTAATCGTTGTTTGATCATCTTGAATAGATTTATCGGGGCTGACCAATTTCATCAACGCAGAACGTAATTTTAGAATATCAGCTCTTGCCCAAGATTCTCTTAAATTTGAAATTTCTAACACAGTTCCTTTTTCATCTAATAAAGGATGGTTACTAATCTCGCGATGCTCTAGCTCAATTTCCTCAACCTTTGCTGTATCATTGTTTTCAAATTTTTCCCAATCAATGAATAGTTCGTTGATGTTTTTAGCCTCTTGCTTCTTGGTAAATAATCTCAATTTCTCACCAAGTCTATCACATGAAAACCGTCCTATTCCCTTTGAACCTGCGTATTTGTTTTTATTCGGTGCGTTCTTTTTCTCAGAATAAGCCATAAAGAGCCACTTCTCCTGTAAATCAAACGCAGACATACCACAACCATCATCGGAAATAATTATTTTTTCGACTTCGTTGCCTTGAGCGACAAAATTAATATCCACCTTTCGTGCGCCAGCATCGCAAGAGTTTTTGACGAGCTCAAATATCGCAATATATTTGTCACTTATCAAATCTTTTCCGAGAATGCTTTTAATATTTGTACTTACTTTAAACCTCATGGAACACCTCCATTAATGTTTTTCCTAGCTGCTCCGCAAACAGCGGAGGAACAGCATTTCCGACCTGTGTATATCGCGGAACATCTATCTTTCTTAATTTGCCGCCAGTAGTATATTTGCCCTTGAATTCATACCAATCGGGAAAGCTCTGCAATCTTGCCATTTCCCTTACTGTTAGTATTCTTGGTTCGGAATAATGAACCATATCATCGGGATGAGAAGTAATTGTTGGAGATTGGCTGTTTTTATCCAACAGCGTAACGCCTCTGCGTTTCAATCCATCTACAAGATTATCTGAAGGAGTAATTCTCACGCCGGGTGTAATGTTATCAATGAGATATTGCTGCATTTTTACGATTTCATCGGTATGCTTAGCAAATCTATGGCTGTTAGGATGAACCGAAGTGTTTCCTGCGCGCATTGCTTTCTGATATGCAGAAGAACTCTTGCCATACTTTCCGCTTTCAAATTTTTGATTGCAATCGGGGCACTCATAACATCCATTGCTCTTATACAAGTCACCAATCGCATCTTGTACCGTTGTTTTTCGTATCAAGCCCTTGCTTTTCAAGAACTCATCACAATTCTTCTCAATTTTATCGAATATTCCAGATACATCAGACTTCAAACTACCAATCAAAATGAATCTCACTCTTTTCTGAGGGACTCCATATTCATCCATTTTGATTTCTTTAGTAACGACATGGTATCCAAGACTATGCAATTTATCTATTACAATTTTTGAATAAGGCTTTTTCTTTTTGTCAGATTTAAATTCCAAGGTAAAACCATGAACATTCTCTAAAACCAAATATTTTGGTTTTACAATTTCAATTATGTCCAAATAATAATGCACCATGGTATTTCGAATATCGGTATGATCTCTTTTACCAGCCATTGAGAACCCTTGGCATGGCGGTCCCCCGACCACTAAATCTATTTTTCCATTCAACTCAGCTAACTGTGTCTTATATTCAGTAACAAATTGGCAAATATCATGGTTTTTTATAGGTAACCAATCCGGCCAATCAAAATGCTTCTTAGTATCAATCAAATTGTGTTTTAGTGTTGAGAAAGCATCTGCATTTTTCTCAATAGCAAATACACCTTGCAATCCTGCATTATATAATCCTAATGACAATCCACCTGCTCCAGCAAATAAATCTATATATCTCATCTTTTTAGTATTCATTTTTCTTACTCCTATTGATGTATGTTCGTTGTTTCAAAAATTGATATCTCTTGTTAAAGAACGAGATATCTTGTTTCTCATCTTTTTCCCTGAGTGGTGAACACCACATCACGATGATATTCAAGATTTTGCTTCAGCTCTTGCGAAGCTTTTAGGTTAAATGTATCGGTCGCTGATATATGTAACTTGCTCAATACCTCTGCTGACAACTGAGAAGAAATAAGTATTCTTCCTGAATCAGCAAAAGAAATCAATCCACAATCGAACAGCTTATCGAATGTCGGGCTTAACAGCAATCCGTTTTCAACACTAAGTCGTTCAGCATTGGTGCAAACAGCCCAAGGCTTTATGTGGCTCGCTATAAGGAGCTTCTTTTCGTTTATGCCAGTAATAACACAACTACTGTTGTATTTCTTGATAAGTTCTTTTCTGAACAAACCTTGCCCGATACGCGATTTCACAATCGCGCTACGTTCGGTTTCCTGAAGATTTGCATAATTCTCAATTACGCTTGTAACTTCATCATGATCAACAACTTCCGCAGTTTCAACATTTCGGAACAATCTGTACTGTTTAAGAGCGTTACTGTACATATTGTTTCCTGTCTTATTTTTAGTGATGAAGTCGTGATCGTGTAAAATCAGCGGAACGAATATATCAAGCTGCAATGCTGACATTGCAAGAAGGCTTTCGGTGATTACGCCCTTCTCTTTCATTTCATTCGAAATCGTATTTACTGCTCGAGTGTATTTATAAACCGAGCTGTCAGACAATGCAGAGTTTTCTCTCATCCATGCCGAGAATTCTTCCAATGTAATCACCTTAATCACCTCACTCTTAATTCATTCCATCACTTTTTTGATTTGCTCTGCTATTCTTCTGATAACAGGCACACAAACGGAATTTCCAACCTGCTTGTATGCTTTACGCATAGGCGTTCCCGATGCAAATTTGTAGTCATCGGGAAAACCTTGCAATTTAAGGCACTCATACGGTGTTAACCGTCTGATTCCATAATCATCAAGAATAATCGGAACTCTTTCGTGACGACATGCTTCCATATAAGCGGTTAATGTCGGACAGATTGGATAGGCTTTCTTTGAAACTCCAAAATCGTATATTCTATATACACAATCTTTTTTGACAACAAGTTGCTTAAGTTCCTCATAATATGAATTCGTGTTATTGTAATAATAGCAATCACTGTGTTTAACGCTGCGATCAAACAATGTTTTCAAGTTTGTTGTCAATTCGATCTGTTCGGGGAAAGAAAACCTTGAACACAGTTCGTCATCCGAAAAACCAACTATGAAAACACGCGCTCTCTTTTGAGGAATATTTCCATATTGATACGGCTCTAATACCTTGTACTTAAATGAATATCCTAAGGGGGCCAATGCATTGTAAACCGTTAAAAATGATTTCCCTTCATCGTGTTCTATCAAATTTTCAACATTTTCTAAAAAAATCACTTTAGGCTTTTTAGCAGCTGCCACTCGCGCAACCTGAAAAAACAGATTGCCACGTGAGTCATCAAATCCGCGCTGTTTCCCTGCCGTAGAAAAGGATTGACACGGAAAGCCAGCGGCTAAAACATCGAAGTCAGGTATATCATAGGCTTCGATATTTTTTATATCGCCCACCACGATAGAATTGCCACCCAAGTTATACTTATAGGTATCGGCTGCACATTTGTCTATCTCGTTAGCCCAAACGATTTCATAGCCTGCTTGTAAAAAACCAAGATCAATACCACCTATACCACTAAAAAGGCTACATATTTTCATGATCAATTGGTAGCAAACTTGTTGAGTGTCAAATCCGAAATTTGCTGACTTATATCAGTGCCCAAATTGTTGACAATAATATCGTCAAAATCTTTATAGTCGATATCACGAATCTCATGGAAAATATGGTTATAAAGATACTCAGCAAATGTACTTGCCAACACAATTACTATGGGCGTTCCCTTAATATCGCGTTTGGTCGCAGGCACGTATCGAGAAGTAACAACGATGGTGTATTCGCCGCCGATTTCTTCTCTGTGTTCTCTCAGTCGACCAGCGTTGATTCCCAAAAGCTTATTTGCGGTAGATTTGGATTCAACAGCAAATTTCTTTCTCTTTGAAATGTACAGACATTCGATATCCGTATGTGCCGCACCACCGCGCTTGTTGGCTTCAACATTATAGAACATATTGAATCCTTCCGTAAGAACATCTTCAAACAAGTACGCCGTGTCATTTTCGGGGTTGTTAGAATATTCTTCAATCAGCTTAGGAAGCTCTAACAGTTTGCTAAGTTCATCGGATTCTCCGATCTCATTGAGCAGAAGCTGCGGATAGAAACTATACACTTCTTTGATACAGTCAATAGTGAGTCGTTCTGGATCACTGAGCGAAATTGTTTTTTCAAAACAAGAGTACTCCTTGATCATTTTCTCAACAAAAGGCTTCACCTCGGAATTTATTGTAATGTAACCAAGTGTCGCTTTTCTTCCAGTTGGCAAACTCTGCGAGTTAGTTTTCGTCGGATGATAGAGTTTACAAATCAACTCACCTTCGAATCGATTAATAATCCCTACTTGCTCCAAAAGCGTTTGAGTATAATATTCCCATTCATAAACGCTCTTTACGTAGGTATGTTCATCCTCCTTAAAGCGTACTGCCATCTCAACAGTTGAAAGCTTGCGCAAATCGAGAATATCTTTTACGAGCTTTTCATAAGAGGTAGGTGTTACTTCTTTCTGGAAGACAACAAGATATTCAACCTCGTTGTTGAACAATTTTCCTCCCAATCTTTCATCCAACAACAACTGCAAAATCAAGCGGAACGGATACAACTGGAATTCGGGACTTGTACCATTAGCTGGATGTTGAAACTGAATAGCGAAAAGCATGGCAGTGAAAATCTTTTTTAGTTTACTCTCATCGGATATATGTTTCAAAAACAAGTTTCCCAACGGACTGAAAATGAATTTATTTTCTCCATTGATCTTGTTCTCATATCCGAACATCCAAAATTCAAGCGTGTTAATTCTATGGTTGATTGAATCAAGTGGCCTATCACTTGGATTTCTTGTTTTATACAAATCCAATGCAGCCAAACGATCTTGCATTCGATATCTTTCAACATCGGAAATGTCGGTTTTGCAACTATTCTTTACATCCAAAGCGACAGCTTTGACCATTTCATAGTTACATGTGTGTTTATAAAGAATCCACTTATTGCTATCAACTTTTGGCATATAATCACCTTCCTATCTGATTGACAACTTCCATCATAAGCCTCGGAGGAATAGCTTCGCCTATCACTGTACGAATAAAAGTGTCTGTTGAATCTTTGGGGAAATCAATGTTTTCTGGAATGGAAGAGACAATAAAAGTTTCAAGCAGTGTGAGAACTCTTGCATCAGAATATGTACCATCTGGCAATTCATGTCCAGGATGCACATTGTTATGAGAACTCATACTTCCACTAAAGGTTGTTCTGGCAGGACATGGTTGATCCCATACCATTCTCTTAAATGTGTTGTGAAAACCTTTAATTCGCGTTCCATCCTCTTTTTTAGGATAATATACTTCGTTAGCTATCGCACTTTTTCCAGGAGCGGTATGTCTCAAAGCAATTACCGCCCTCTCATTGTGATCTTTAGCATAATGCCACGGAATTCCAGAATCCTCTCCAGCTTCCAGCGACGGAAGATGACCTATTGCATCATACAACGGAATTTCTGCCTGTTCTGTGGGCCACGACCATTTCAAACCATGTTTATACATCTTGATTATAGCGCGAGGACGCGACTGACAAATTCCATAATCCTTAGCATTTAATACGCGGATATCAATTTCATACTTATCAGAATACTTTCTTTTTAGTATTTCCTCTAAAAGCAAATACTCATTATCATAGGGGAAATACATTTCTATAAACTTCGGGACATTCTCAATCAAGATGTAGTCAAAATCACATGCCTCAACAATATCCAATGCAGCAAGTATTAAAAAATTGCGCTTGTCTTTTTCATAATGAGTTTGAGTTTTGTTTTTTCCCAAAGTACTCAATCCTTGACAAGGAGGAGTAGCAATAAGCATCTTGACATTGTTTTCTTTCACATCTGAAATCATCTGACTTTGGATTTCTTCTGTTGTAATGTCTCCGCAATGCATTTTGGAATTTGGATAAAAATGCTGATAGCACTCTGCTCTTTTAGGCAACAGCTCATTTCCGGCTATTACTTCAATGTTCGTATTATGTAATAACAATTCACCTATTCCTGCACTTGAAAATAGGGATATGGCTTTTATCTTACTCAATTTTCAATTCCTCCTACAATTTTCTTCAACATAAGAGGCGGTATAGATTCACCTATACATTGCCTAATTAAAAGCTCGGGAGTATCGTCTGGAATATTCCAGTCAGTGGGCAATGAGTTAAGTATCATAAGTTCCAATGGTGTCAATACTCTTGCATCCGAATATGTACCATCTGGTAATTCGCGCCCAGGGTGAACATTTCGTTGAGAGGCTATACAATCATTTCTAATTGTAATCGTTGGTGCCGGTGTATCCCACCTAATTCTTCGGTAAGAAGATTCATATCCCTTAACTTTTGTTCCATCTTTCTTCTGTGGATAATAAACGGGGTTGGAAAACGCTGATTGTCCTGTCGGAGTGTGTTTCATCCACAATATATTGTCCGCACTATGAGGTCTAGCAAAATGCCACTTGATATCTGATCTCTCACCCGCTTCTAAGGATGGCAGATGTGCAATTGCATCTTCAACCGTTACTTTTTCTTTATCCACCTCTGGCCAATTCCAAACCTTATCAATCTTGTGCATCTTTATTATAGCTCTCAGTCTAACTTGAGGCACACCATAATCGGAAGAGTCTACAACTTTGCTGTCAATACTATACTCTTTTCCAAATTCCAGTTTGAGAATATCTAATACTGTGCGAAGTTTTCCTTTATATTTCAGAAGTAACTTCAGAAGTGCGGGTACATTCTCAATTAAAACATAGTCGGGATCAGTTCTCTTTATGGCCTTCACAACATATGTAATCAAATAATTGCGTTCATCTGCTTCCATTGTATCCTGACATCTATTCTTTCCAGCAACACTCATACCTTGACACGGAGGCGAAGCGAGGAGAAAATCCACTTTTTTAGGAGCAGAGGAGATAATTTTTTCAAACACTTCTTCCTTTGTGATATCTCCGCACACAACGGTAGTTTCGGGAGCAATAGCTCGATATAGATCTGCTCTCTTTTCCAACAATTCATTTGAAACAACAATATCTATTCCAGCTTCTTTGAAATATGTTTCGCCTATACCTGCACTTGCAAACAATGAAATTCCTTTAAGTCTTTTTGTAATCATACTATCACATCCATAACATCGCCTATATTACACTTTAAGGCTGAACATATCTTAATCATAACATCCATAGAAACGGGTTCATCATTACTTAACTTTGTCAACGTAGTTGAGCCGATTCCTGTGAGCTCTTTTAACTCTTTTTTCTTCATATTAAGGTCTATTAACCGCTTCCATAATTTGTTGTAACTAACCATAACAAACCTCGCTAAATTTGTAGTGATTGTATTATACCATATTTCGACCGATATTTCAAGTGGTTTTGACGACATTTAGGTTTTTTTCACCGATATATCGGCGAATATTTATTAAATCAACCTGTATTTGAGAAGTATTTTTATTTGCGATACGAAAAGCGATTCTCGTTTTTGTCCGAGAACCGCTTTTTCTTTGTTTATTGCTCCCAATTTGTTGGGGAGCGGTCGTTGGCGACCGCTCCCTTTTGTTATGCGTGTAATGCCGTTTTCATTTCGGCGATTTCTGCGTTCATAGTTTCTATCAGTTCAGCGAGTTTTTGCTCGCATTCTTCGATACTTGATGCGTACACGTTGCGGATGATTCTCTTGCCGTTGATATTCGGCGAATATCTTCCTTCCCACACGTTTTTACTCACCTGATGAATTGAGCCTGTTCCCTGCCGTCTGTACTTGCCCCTACGAGGCTCAAATTTCTCTCGTGGCGGTTTTTGCGGTCTTGCGTCGGGTGTTTGCCCTACCGTGCCTTGCGTGCCGTTATTTTCGTCTGTTACGCCCGAGATTGCTCCCATGGCTCGGTCGATGCGGTTGGCTGCGGTTCGCATTCCTTCGTCGGTGGTATGCGAGTAGACATTCAGTGTTGTTTCTACGCTTTCGTGACCTATCGTGCTTGCGAGTGTCTTAACATCCATTCCATACCGTAGAGCCTGCGTTGCGAAGGTATGACGGAGCGCGTGGAACGGCACGTGCTTGCACTCGGCTCTCTCAAGGATTTGCGCGAGCTTCTTTCTGCACGAACAAGGATCGCGTGGCACATCATCAGGCTTGTACGGCGATGGGAACAGCCATTTTGATCTCACTCTTGTTTTGTATTCCTTCAGCACCGCTATGAGTGGTGGCGGTAGGATAATCGTTCGCTCGGCTGCTTTGGTTTTCGGTGGCATGATTTGCAGTTTTCCTTCCACGAACTTGACCTGCTTCGTCACCTTCAGTTCGCCTGTTTTGAAGTTGATATCATCCCACAGAAGTCCGAGCAATTCTCCTCGGCGTAAGCCCGTGGACAGGTCGAGAAGGAACATTTCATAGAAGCCGTCGGCTTCATATTTTGCTTGTATCAACAACCTCTGCATCTCCGCAGGTGTTAGCACCTCGATTTCGGGGCTTTTCTTTGGCGGTAGCGTGCAATGCGATGCAGGATTCTGTCGTATCAATCCTTCCACTCTCGCCTTTTCAAGCGAGGCTCGGCAATGGGCGTGTATGCTCCGTATCACCGAGTTGGCGAGTCCTTCGCCGTATATCTCTCGGCGCACAAGCCTGCCGTCGCTTTTGAGGTGTGCGTAGAACTTTTCGAGTGTTCCTGCCGTTACTTGGTTAAGAGGAACATTGCCGATTTTCGGGATGATCTGATTGTATATTCTCTGCTCGTAGGTGGTTTGCGTGTACGGCTTGAGTGCAGGCTTGCAATAGGTCTGATACCAGAAGTCCATCCACTCTCCGAACGGCATGTCTGCCGTGCATCGCGTGATTTCGGTCGCTCCGATTTCTTCTTTGAGTGCTTCAAGTTTTTCTACGCACTCTGTTTTCGTTTTCGCAAGGACACTCTTGGTTTTCGGCAAGCCCTTATCGTCGTAGCCGACGACGATTCGTCCTTCCCATCTTCCGTCCTTGCGTAGTCTTACTGTGCCTTCGCCTGATTTTCTTCGTCTTGCCATGGCTTCAACTCCTCTCCAAACATATCAGTTATAAAGTTACCGACGATTCCCGATGCCTGCCTTTGCATGTCCGTGGTCACATGCGTGTATCGGTCGAGCGTGAAGCTCGCTTTCGTATGACCGAGCAGGCTTGCCAAGGTCTTTGGATCGATTCCGTTTGACGCGGCGTGAGTTGCGAATGTGTGCCGTAGGTCGTGGAATCTCATATCGGGAAGTCCGGCTTTTTTCAGTAGCTTCTTCAGTTGCGTGTATGCCGCTTCGGGCATCATCGGATGCTCGGGATAATACGGCTTTGGGAAGATCCATTCGGTAAGCGCCTTCTTCTTTCTCTCCTTCAGCATTTCTGCCACGCTCGCAGGCAGTACGATTTTTCGATTTCCTTCGTTCGTTTTGGTTTCGCCCACGATATAAATTCCACGAGCGTATCGCACCGATCTTTGAATGTGGATCGTGCCGTGCTCCTCGTCGAAGTCCGACCATTTGAGACCGCAGATCTCACCTCGGCGCATGCCTGTCATGATCGCCGTATAGAAGAAGTCGTGCCATATCTCGTCACCTTCGAGCGCCTGCATGAAGGTTTCAATCTGCGATTCGAGAAGGATCGTTTTCTCGGTTTTCTCGTTCTTCGGAATCGTCGTTGCTTCAGTGGGATTGAAAGGTATTAGTCCTTCCTTCACCGCGCCGTCCATCGCTTCGTGCAGTAGCATGTGCACCGAGCGAACCGTTGCGTTGGCAAGTCCTTCGCCGTTCTTTTCCCGAGCCGCTATCCGTCCTTCTCTTTTCAGCTTGTTATACAAGCGTTGGATATCCGTACTGCTCACGCTCGTGATGGTCTTGTTGCCGAGATACGGCTTGATTTGATTTTCGATGTATCTTCGGTAACCCACCACCGTGCTCTCGCGTAGCATCGGCTCTTT
>JAZTXP010000061.1:0-49805 GCA_045636465.1 Eubacteriales bacterium | reverse complement strand
AACGACATGGCTACGACCCGCCTCCTATGCCGGCGGCATCGTCCCCCCCGCCCGCGACGGCGTCCCCACCGCCCTCGCCCTCCTCTACCAAAACTGCCCCGATTTATAATCTAAATCGACGAAAAACAACAAAATACCCCGCAAAAAATCACAAAATCATAGAGTAAAAATCAACGACTGATAAAACACTCAAAGAAAGAAAAAACGAAATAAAAAACAAAATCCCAAAACCCAAAATTATCAAAACACACAAACAAAAAACGAGGATACCCTTGGCAAAAAAATCTGCCAAAGGTATCCTCTCTCATTTCCAGAGATGAATTTTATAGATTGTTATAAAACTCCGTTATTCTTTATTCCTCAGGAACGTAATTGTAGTGAATAGTTACATCAGTGGGATATGAACTAGTAAAAATAAAACTAATATTATTCCAATCTTCTTCGTTACCTGTGTAGTATATGTCTTTAAGGTTAGAGCAATCACTGAACGGAGAAGCACCAATTGAAGTTATACTGTTAGGCATTACAATACCGATGATGTCAGAGCAACCTTTGAATGCATAATATGAAATGGTAATAGTACCATCTTGTATTATATATTTACCTGAAATAGTATCCTTTGCTTCGATTAAATGATTGCTTATATAAAGCACATCGTCTATCCAGTTGTTCTCATTACTATAATATGCGGTATTGTAGAATGCATCACCGCCAATTTGAGTAACGTTATCAGGGATAACTATATTTGTGAGTCTGGAGCAATTATAGAATGCTTCACCACCAATATAAGTAACACTATCGGGTATCACCACACTTGTGAGGCTATGACAACCATAGAATGCATCACTACCAATAAAAGTAACACCATTAGGTATCACTATGCTTGTGAGGTTGGAGCAACCATCAAACACAGATCTGTTAATCGCAGTAATGCTATTTGGAATAACTACGCTTGTGAGGTTGGAGCAACCGTAGAACGCCCAATCAACAATAGAAGCAACACTATTTGGTATCACTACGCTAGTAATACTATCGCAATCATAGAATGCACTTTTGTCAATTTCTGTAACAGGCACGCCTTCATACTCACTACCTATAACTACGTAAGCTTCTGTTCCTTCATAGCCAACGACTATTGCATAAGTGCCGTCTTCTGAAATTTCGTAAATTAACCCCTCAGTTCCTTTTTTGTAGTGAATAGTTGCATCGGTGAGATATGAGTTATTAGAACCGATACTGATATTTGCCCACTCTTCTTCTGTACCTGTGTAATATACGTCCGTAAGGCTAGAGCAACCTTCGAATGCACAATCATCAATAGCAGTAACGCTATTTCCAATCACTACGTTGGTGAGGCTAGAACAATAAGCGAACGCAAATTCACCAATAAACTTAACGTTATTGCCTATCACCACGCTGGCAAGGCTATCGCAACTAAAGAACGCATTCAAATCAATCGAAGTAACACTATCCGGAATCACCACGCTGGTGAGGCCACTGCATTCGGTGAACGCTTTATTACCAATAGAAGTAACGCCACTGGGGATTTCAAAGGAAGTATTTTCTTTGCCTATAGCATACTGAATAAGAGTTTTTTGATCTTTGCTATAAAGATTACCGTCTATAGATTTGTAACATTCGTTATCTTCATTTACAATTATATTGGTAAGACTACTGCAATAACCGAACGCAAATTCACCAATAAACTCGACGTTATTACCTATCACCACGTTGGTAAGGCTATCGCAATCTTGGAATGCGCCATCTCCAATAGAAGCAACGCTATCACTTATCACCACGCTGATGAGGTTAGAGCAATTCCAAAACGCCCTATAACAAATAAATTCGACACTTTTAGGTATTTCAAATGAAGTATCTTTTTTACTTGCAGCATATTGAATAAGAGTTTTTTCATCTTCACTATAAAGATTACCGTCTATAGATTTGTAATATTCATTATTTTCGCTCACATTAATACTGGTGAGGCCACTGCATTCGGTGAACGCTTTATTGCCAATAGAAGTAACGCTATCGGGTATTACAACGCTTGTGAGGCCAGAGCAACCACGAAACGCTTCAGAACCAATACAAGTAACGTTGTCGGGAATCACCACGTTTGTGAGTCTAGAGCAACAAAAGAACGCGGAATCACCAATAAATTCGACGCTATCTGGAATCACCACGCTGGTGAGGCTATAGCAATAACGGAACGCATTATTTTGAATAGTAATAGCACCGTCTTTAATTACACATTCGCCTGAAATTGTTTCCTTTGCTCTAATTAAATGATTGCCTATATAAAGAACACCGTCTATCCAGTTGTTTTCATTATTGTAATATGCGGTATTATAGAACGCATTCCAACCAATCGAAATAACACTATCAGGCATTACAATTTCGGTGAGGCTGAAGCACCAAGAGAACGTTTCTCTACCAATAGAAGTAACACTATCGGGGATCACCACGCTGGTGAGACCGGAGCAACTATAGAATGCATCATCACTAATACAAGCAACTGCTTTGCCGTTATATATGCTGGGAATGACAACTTCACTAGGCATGTTAGTCACATCTTTTGCTTTTATCGAATATGTACCATTATCGAGCAATGTAAATATGAAGTATTCGAAAGAAGTGCTTCTATCAAAACTGCATATAGTGCAATAATTTGCAGTCTTTTCATATGTATGCTCAACCACGATCTCTCGATCTTCCACAAATGCTGCATTACATACAGTACATCTTGTCATAACAGAGTGTTGGTCACAAGTGCTGACTATCGTATAAACGTCAACAAGATTATGACCGAGCTTTTCAACGTAATCATGCTCAACCGCTCTACACTTTGCGCAAACTCGATAATTCACGCCGATGCTATCACAACTAGGCTCAAGATCAACTATCCACTCACCAAACTCATGCTCACAAGTGGTGAGGTCTTCACCATCCTCGCCGTCGGAACCAACAATATTACCTAAATTTTTAATATTTCCGTCAGTAAGTGTGACAATAAGATTGCCATTTTCATCAATTTCAATAGAAGCGATTCCAACACCATCCTGACCGTCTTTTCCGTCTTCGCCGTCCTTACCATCGGTACCAACAACTCTGCCGAGGTTAATAGATGTTCCGTCGGAGTAGGTAAGTACAAGCTCACCGTCAGCGTTTATCTCGGACTTTGTGATAGAGATGCCGTCTTCACCGTCTTTTCCATCTTCCCCCTTGATGTTACCAAGGTTGATTATAGAGCCGTTAGTGAGAGTGATAATCAGATTATTGTCAACGATAGCAACGTCAGCAATTCCAACTCCGTCGGCACCGTGCTTGCCATCTTCGCCGTCAATTCCATTTTTTCCATTCGAGCCAACAACCTTTCCGAGATTGAGAGATGTGCTATTAGTAAAGTAGAGGACAAGCTCTCCTTCGGCATTTACTTCGGCAGAAGAAATACCAACGCCATCAGTACCATCCTTGCCGTCCTCGCCATCCTGACCGGGAGCGCCGTCAGTACCGTCCTTACCGTCTTCGCCATCAGCGCCATTCGTGCCGTTGGTGATGGTGAAGGTAGTCTTTGTGCCATCTGTGTATGTAATTTCGTAAGTATCAACAAGGCCTTCGGAGGAAATCTTTTCGATCTTTGCGATGCCAACGCCATCCTGACCGTCTTTACCATCAGTTCCGTCAACACCGTCTTTTCCATCCTGGCCATCTTTTCCGTTTTCGCCGTCCTTACCTGGTTCGCCAGGATCACCCTTGTCGCCTTTTTCTCCATTCGCCTTTACACCGAGGGAAGTCCAGATAGCTCCGTTATCGTAAGAAACCTCCCAATAGCCATCGTTAATGCGGAGCAGGGGAGTGATGCCATCCTGTCCGTCAGTTCCGTCAACGCCGTCTTTTCCATCCTCGCCGTCTTTGCCGGGAGTACCGTCTATGCCGTCTTTACCGTCAGCACCATTCGTGCCATTGGTAATTGTGAAGGTGAATTTTGTTCCGGTGGTGTATGTAATCTCATAAGTATCAACAAGACCGTCGGAAGAGATCTTCTCGATCTTCTCAATACCAACGCCATCCTTACCATCCTTACCGTCAGCACCATCTACGCCATCTTTACCGTCAGCGCCGTCTTGACCGTTTTTAGGAATCGCAGGAACACCGGTATCTACGTTGCCAATCCACCAGTTACCGTTGTAACCGATATTTGGAGTAAGACCGTCTTTACCGTCCTGACCGTCCTTTCCGTCTTCACCACGAATGCTATCCAGCCAATCCTCATATGAATCGGGAGTCTGTCCGTTGCTTGCCGCATAATCCATGTAAAGCTCGTAGACTGCTTTGTAGGCTTCATCATTTTCGTCTGTTGGCGGATCAACCGGGAACAGTATCTCGCAAGACGAAAGCGCGAAAACAGTAGCAACCATTAAGATTGCGAGCAAAATGCCCAAAATTCGTTTTTTCATTGTTTTCTCCTTTGTTGTTTCTTTTTGTTTTTCCGGTTTATATCCTTTTTGATCAAAGTCCTTTTAAAATCAAAAAGTGCGCCAACTGAAGTCAGCGCACCGAAAAACGCAGGACTCCAATTGTCGCCAAACAAAAACTAACGATATGGATATAACTCACCACACAAGTCAGGGAAGCCTACGTTTTTACCTAGTATTCACATAACTTGTGTTAAAAATGTAAAAAGGGTATAAAACCCCCTATAAAAATAGCGAGTTAATCCACAATATCGTTATTAATTTTTGTTTGGCAACTTCATTATACCACAAAAAAATCACTTTGTAAACCCAAAAACTAAAATTAATAAAATAAAAAACCACAAAGAATAAAATAACAACACAAAAAAGGCTATCACGAAAAGATCCGCGATAGCCATAGCATATTCTAAATCCATTTTATTTGAAAGGGAAGCGTCAAATAAATCCATTTAATTTGAAGGGAACGTGCCAAATCTCCCAAGGCAAACCACATTCTCATACCTATTCATCGAGCTAAACCGCTGGTAATAGAGCCTATCCGTATCCAGTAGGATCTCCATCGGCTCTCTGCGGTTCATCCTTCCGATTACCTCCTCAAGCGCCCTCGCCGACCTCTCATCAAACCCATGAATATTATAATACCCGAGAGTAATATGGGGTGTGAGAGGATACTGCGCCCGCTTCACCTCGTCCACTACCTGGTAAAGATCCATCAGCTTTTGATGCTCTCCCTCATCCGAGGGCACAAGCCCCATCACAAGGCTTGTATTCACCATATTGAAGATAACGCTCGTTTGCATTCGAATAACCCTTCTGCCGAATAGTGGAGCCCGTTTTTTAATTTTTTCGAGATTTCTCTCCATTTCCTCCGCCACGTCCCGGAGGTTCGGAGAATTTGAAAGATCGTGTAGCGTCATGTGAAGCGTATCGGTCTTCAGCCTTTCCGCAAAGCACTCCGGCGCTGCCATGTAGATCTCATCCACCATCTCGCCGATAACCGCCTTCGTCCCCTCGTCAAGCTCAAAAACAACCGTATCCCCGAAAAAATCCTTCAGCCGATTATTCTCGTCTATCTTATCCGATAGGGAAGGCCTACCTTTGAAATAATTCTTCCCTAAATCCATATCGGGGAGCTGAAACTCCCCGATCCTCAAAAGAAACTCTTTATAATTTTCCATAAAAATTATTCACCAAAATATGGCTCGTCCTCTAAGGCGTAGCCGTACTTTCTTATTTCGCGCTTACGGCGTCTCTCGGCTCTTCTTTCCGATGCTCCGTCGCAGCAGTCGCATTCGTCGCCCTCGCAATCGCAGTCAAGAGCTTCTCCGGTGGTGAAGGTAAGTATAATGAGCGCCATAATAACTACCGCAACGAACACCGAGTACGTAGAGAGCGTAAGATTTCTGATCATAGAATCGACGTCGTCGGATTCAAGCGCCAGCGGGAACAAAAATCCCCAGGAAGCAATCAGGAAGTAAGCGATAGTTGAGAGATATATGTTCGACATAGTCAGCAAAGCAAGATAAATTGCAAATCCGTCAAAGATAAGGTGTAGTACGAATACTACAATAACCAGCGCCTTACTGTTTCTTACGAAAGGAATTCTCGTTATAGAGCCGAAAATGAAGAAGAACAGCGCAACTCCAAGACAAATCAACAGCATCTCTGCTATTCCGCATTCCATACCAAGGTAAATATACCAGCCCCGGAGCGCAATGCCGAAGGCAACGCAGTTAATAAAGAAGCAAATAATGTTTATGACCTTGCGCTTCTTTGCAATAAATGCCAATATTCCGCTCACCAAAAGCATACCGAGAGCAACCGCGATTGCGATAATACAGTCGGTGAAAAAAGGCTTCGCAACAATCGAAACAACCGATGTAACCGCAAGAAAAACAAAAGCAATAAGTGATATTAAACTAACTTTTTTCATAATAAACCTCTATAAATGTCAATAATTATTTACGAAAACACTGAATTATATAATTTCCTCGCCGATTTTAAGTCCGCCTTCATACTCGGAAAGCAGCATCATAAGATCCGCGATCTTATCTCTGATCTCAACTCCGAGATCGGTATCTCTGATTCTGATTTTATCGTTCGCTTGATCAAATATAACCGTATCGCTGATAATATCCGCATTATTCTTAACAGCATCGGAATAACCGGTAAACGAGCCGTGAGCGCAGAGCCTCATTCCGTCGGAGCTGTATATCAAGGTGTAGCCGCCAATACCAGTCTGTGAATGATAAGCCTTGCAGAATCCGCCGTCAATAACGATAAGCTTTCCGCCCGCCTTTAGGGGAGCCTCACCCTTCTTTGTCTTGATGGGAATGTGTCCGTTGATAATATGTGAGCCAACTCCGCCAAGCCCGAATTCCTTCAGTATCTTGTCGGCAATTCTCTTGTTATTCCAGGAATCGTAGTAGGTATTTTTCGGCTCAACCCAGGTGCGCTCGTCAGCAATATACTGCCTCTCGAAGGTAGCGATCTTCTTTCTCGCGCAAAGAGGTGAATCCTTTCCGCACCAAAGGAACCACAGAATATCCTTACCGTTCTGTCTGTCAAGCGATCCTTCTTTAGCAAAGAATCCGCGCCTTGCTGCCTTATCAGCCGCATCCATCAGAGCGCGGCCGCGCTTACCGCCGAAGGCATCCAGCGCCATAAAGCTTCCGTCTTCATTCAGCGGAATACATCCGTGGAAGAGAAGGTTCCTATTGTAAATCGTATACATACCGCCCTTGCGGAAGAGAAGCTTTATGTGCCTTGACAGCTTCTCCGATCTCATAAAAGCGTGCTTCAGGTACTTTATAACCTCAGCCTCGCCCTCGGTGAGCTTGTATGGATTATCCTTATCAAGGGTAGGGAAGTCTCTATCGCGAAGCTCATATTCCACATCGCCTATCCTTACAGTGCCGCGCTCCACGTCGATCTTATCAAGCAGGAGTCTGTCCTCCATATGGAACTCGGGATGTCTTCTGATAACCTGCCCCTCCAGCTTATGCTGAATAATGCTTATCGCCTTGTGCATTCTGGCGATCAGAAGATCGTCGTCACCTCCGAATGCATCGCCGCCGAAGTTGCCCTTAGGCATAAATATGCTGACGTCGGAATCGCGATAGACCTCGCCGGCAAAGAGCGCCAAGGGTCTTAAGGATATTCCGTACCCGATCTCAATAACGTCAAGATTCTTATACGTCATAGAGTTATTTATAACTGTAGCGATGGCGGTTCTCGACCCTGAAGCCGCGCTCATCCAGAGAATATCGTGGTTGCCCCACTGAATATCTAGGGACTCCTCGCGCTCCAGCTCATCCATAATGATGTCCGCCCTGGGACCTCTGTCAAAAATATCACCCACGATATGCAGATGCTCAACCACAAGCGTCTTGATTCCCGATGCAAGAGCAGAAATAAACCTATCGGCAGAATCAAGCCTGATTATGGTCTTTATGATATTGCCGTAATAATTTGCCTTATGCTTTTCCTCGTTATCGGAGTTAATAAGCTCGTCTATTATATGCTCGTAGCCCGCTGCCGAGGATTTGAGCCTCTGCTCAACCTTGGAGCGCGTATATTTCGCGCTGACAGCCCTGCAAACCTGTGCTAACCTCTCAATAGTGTCAGAATACCACTCCTCGTTTATAACTCCGCTCTCGCGAAGCTCCTGGAGCTTTTCCTCGGGATAATAAATAAGCGTCGCAAGCTCGGCTCGCTTCTCCTCAGACATAACGTCGCCGAAAAGAATATCAACCTTTCTGCGTATCGCTCCCGAAGCATTTCTCCTTATATGAAGGAAAGCCTCATGCTCTCCGTGAATATCGCTGAGGAAATGCTCAGTGCCCTTAGGCAAATTCAGAATCGCGCTGAGCTTAATGATCTCCCCCTCAACCGCCTTACGCGTAGGATATCTTCTTCCAAGCTCCAAAAGGTACTTTTTATCGCTCATATAGTCACTCCTTTCTCCGTGTGCCGCTCTAAACCGCCACCCACGAAAAAATACTTTATCACCATAATTATATCACCAAAATATATAATTGTCAAACGATTTTTTATAAAATAAATAAAATACTAGCCAGACTCTGTGTCAAGCTAGTATTTTTCTTAATTATCTTTTTTTTGCACGGAATAAATAACAAGCTCTGGAATATATGTTCCGTTTGGCTTTATGATGTCGCCTACTGCCACTTTTTTACCGTACATATAATCGCAGGGGAATTCAGTATGTCCATATGCAATTCCTAAGCCATTAGTTCTTGTGGCTTCGACAACAACGAAAGCAGAGAAGTCATATTTTTTATCTATGGATAGCCTTATTACGTATTTATCGAGATTTTTTGAGTAAATAGTATGATAGGTCTTATCGACGATAATATGCTCAAAAATTTCTCCCGTTTTTGAATCACCTATCCAAAGGTCAACTCCTAAAATCTCTTGTCCCTCTTTTGTAGCACGCTGAATAACAATATCAACATAACTGATATGCTCATTCGCTTGTACGGGGCAGCTTAAAACTCCGAAATAAGCATCAACGGAAGCTCCCGTTGCAACCGTGGCAGCTTGAGTATAAACAAGCTCTTTCCATGTGGATTCGTCCGTCAGATCAGCATCTTCATTAAGAATCCAAGCGGCATAAAGCGAAATATCTTCCACAACGGCTGCGCTGAAATCATATTCAACACTTAATTCTTTGTCAGCAAACCAACCACCAAAGGTGAAGTTCTCCTTGATGGGCTCCGCAGGAGCAGCACAAGCCTCGCCCCTTTTAACCTCTTTTGTAATCGGATTTGTGTGGAGATTATAGTAGAAGGATACTGTGCAGTAATCCTCTGTAGGTAGTTTGTCAGGCAAACAAGAATTTATGTAAGTCGAACCGTCATTTCCAGATAAAATTTTCTCGCTGTCCGTCTGAAAATAGCTATCACTGATAAGATTTACATTTTTAAGGCTTGAGTGTGTACTCTTAAGTACGCAGCTTCCAAAAATTGAACTATCGAAAATAACGCCCTGACACTCAGAAAGCTCAATAGTTCCGTAAAAAATCTGGCAACCGCTGAAAATCCATCCAATTTTGCAGTCATTAACAACAATAGCCTTGGTATTGTGATTGAATGAGCAGCCATTGCATCCCCCGTGTGCTGGGTTGGAAAGATTTTTGCTGTCCATCTGGAAACCGATGTAATTCGAGTTGAACATACAGCTTGTGTATGAATTATTTCCGCCTTGGTTAAGGCACCCCGTGTAATTATTTCCAAAACTACAATTCAATATCTGTGAATATTCGCACCGCTCTCCCAGACACATTCCAAAATAATTCGTATTGAATCGGCAATTTGTAATCTGGAGAGTTTTATAGAATTTTCCGTCCGAGATTTTTGTTGCATAAATGCCATATCCGTCAAAACCTATGAATTCAGCATTTTCTATGTTGATTCGTAAAGTGCCCTCAATTAGCAGACCGATATTTTTTCCCATTGTGGTAGGCATAGATGCTTTATCTCCCATAAAGATTATGTGAGAAACGAAAACATTATCAACCCCCGCACCAATGCTCATAAGAGTTGTAGCCTCGGAATCTGCGGAAAGCTTGAAAATCGTGCTTGTGCATCCAATAAGGGAAACGTTTGATGGAATGTTTACGGTTTTAGGAAAAATATACTCACCGTCATTGAATTTTAGCGTTTTTTGGTTCTTTGATGCTAAATCAAGCAGTTTTTCGAATGTTTCGATATTTACGTTTCCGGGGAATATTCCGTATTTTTCAACGAAAATTTCGGGACTTTTGTAAATAGATTCTAACCATTCTTCCTCTGTTCCCGAAAATCCGTGCTTTACTGCCAATTCATAAGCCGAAAGTCCTGCATCTCCTGGAGAGCCCTGCTCGCCGGTGTCACCTTTATCACCCTTGTCGCCTTTATCGCCGGTATCTCCTTTGTCACCTTGTGGCCCTGTTGCTACAACGCCAAGTGAAATCCAGCTTTCACCCTTATCATAGGAAACTTCCCATTCGTTTGTATCTTCGTTTATGCGGAGTAGGGGAGTGATGCCATCAACTCCGTCTTTGCCATCCTCACCATCGACTCCGTCCTTGCCATCTTCGCCGTCAATTCCAGGCTCTCCCTGTTCTCCTTGTGGCCCTTGTAAAGCCTCAAAGTTGCATGAAGTTAAAGCAAAAATACAGAAAACGAGCAATATAGTTATCAAAATATAAAGAATTCCTTTTTTCATCGCAATTCTCCTTTTCAAAATACAAAATCATTATACCACTAAAATCCACCGATGTCAACTAAAATAAAAAACTCGGCGAATTAGCCGCCGAGCTTGAAACCTCTTAAATCAAAAAACTTTTTTCATCTGCCTATAAAGCACCGTTCCCAGCACACCTGCAGAAAGCAGCTCGCCGATTCCCACAGTCATAAATAAGAACCAATATCCGTCTGCGATTCCGTAAGCATACTTCAGAACGAAGGGCACTATGATCGCGTTTGCGAGTATCGTAGGTACGGTTGCCAAAAATTCATATTTTTCGGGCAGTCTTTTCAAAAGATACGCTCCAATCGCACCGATCAGCGTTGCCACCGAGCCGAATACAATATCCCACATCGCGCATCCGGTGATAAAATTCGCCAAAGCGCATCCGAGAGTCAATCCTACGATCGCTTCGGGGAAGATCAGCGGCAGAAGGCACATTGCCTCTGAGAGCCTGAGCTGAATAGGTCCGCTGGATAGGCCCATCAGAGCAGAGAGCATAGTAAGCGCCACATATATGGCCGCAATCATACCAGCCCTCGTTAAAAATAGGGTAGTTTTGTTTTGCCTTTTCATTTTTTCCATCCTTTAGTTTTGTTTTAGGTGAGGAAGGTCTCGAACTCACCGCAGAATATTCTACCACAAAAAAAGAAAAAAATCAATACCCATTCAGAAATAAACTTAAAAATAGGAAAAAAACTCAAAAAAGCAAAAAAATCCCGATTTTACGCCCCTTTTCTTTGTAATGTACCATAAAAATCCACATAAGCTATTTTTTGAGGGTAGCAAAAATCAAAAAAATATAGTATGATAAAATAAAAAAAGGAGCATACCGTGGAATTTTTGAAAATAGGAAAAAACAAGCTGAAAATAGCCCTCACCCGAGAGGAACTTAAAAAGCATAGACTTGATAAGATCGGCGCCGACGACGATCTTGCACCACATCGCCGCGCCCTCTTTCGCGTGATCGATATAGCAGGGCAGAGAACCGGCTTCTCGCCCGGCGGGGAAAAGCTTCTCCTGCAATTTTATCCTACGCGATCCGGAGGAGAAATATTTGTTACCAAGCTAGCTATTCTCACCGATGCTCAGAGGAGCATTATCAGTCGCGCCGAAAATCTAACTACTCTTATGCGTTCCCACCGAGCCTACTTTTTCGATAACCTCAGCGATGCCATCGCGCTGGCGAGATCCATAGTCACAAGATGCGAGCCAACAGCAGATTCCGCCCTCTACATAACCGAATTTGGAAGCGTCGTCCTTGAGCTTGAGGAGTATACGGCAGACGGCAAAAATGCCGACCACCCGGAAATAACCGAGTTTTCCGATCCCCTCACCGCCGAATTTTTCACCTACCTTCGCGAGCATTCCATCCCCCTCTACGAGGAAAACGCCATCAACCTCCTCGCTTCTCTTTAATAAATATAAAAAGCGGTGCTGTGACCGCTTTTTTTTGTGTTTTTACAGATTAATTCGCGTTTTTTCTATCATTATCCTCGAACTCTGCCATCATATCGATTCTCACCTGATGGCGTCCGCCCTCGAAATCATTCTCGAGAAAAGCATCGGTTATCTCCTTCGCCAGCTTCGATCCGATAACTCTCGCGCCCATACAAAGTACGTTGGCATTATTGTGCTTTCTCGTCATTTCCGCAGAGAAAACGTCCCCGCAAAGCCCCGCGCGTATGCCCTTATGCTTATTTGCGCACATAGACATTCCGATTCCCGTACCACAGATAAGTATACCGAAGGATGTGTCTGGGCACTTTTGCACTGCCTCGCAAACCGCGTGAGCGAAAATAGGGTAGTGGCAGGATTCCTCGGAATCGCATCCCATATCGAATACCTCATAGCCCTTTTTCTTGATATATTCCTTTATTTCTTCTTTAAGAGCATATCCAGCGGCGTCAGAGCCCATAAAAATAATTCTGTTTTCCATTATTTCTGATTCCTTTCAAGTCTCTCTCTTTCAGCCTGAGGGAGTCTCAGGTACGTTGGCGAAAGCTCACTATCGCTAACCGTCTTGCCTTCGTTATATTGGCGAAGCGCAACTCTTCCAACCGATGCCGCGCTTTCGTTTCTAAGTCCTTCGGGTGTAACCATCGGGCTGACACCGCATTGAATAAGCCCGCGTCTTGCCACCTCGTATCCGTCGCCCACAAGATAAATGCTCTCGCCCTGATAATCCATCAGCATTTTTCCAAGATCGCTTATGGATATGGCCATATCCTCAGTGAGCTTTTCCATATTTTCTCCGTCGCAGCGGAAGATGGCAGAATAAACCTGTCCACGCCTTGCGTCCATTACGGGAACGATGATTCCGCGAAGTCCTGAAAGATTTTCCGCCAGAGCATCAAGCGTGGAAACCGAAGCGCATGGAATACTTCTTCCGAACGCAAGTCCCTTAACCAGCGCCGCCCCGATCCTGACACCGGTAAACGATCCGGGACCAACCGAGGTAGCATAAAGATCAATTTCGGAAAACTTCAGCTTCAGCGACTTCATCAGGCTCTCTGCCATAGGCAAAAGAAGCTCGCTTTGAGTAAGTCCGTTGTCAATATTATATTCGCCGAGGCAGGTGCCGTCGCGCAGAACCGCGCAGGAGGCGCATTTTGCCGTTCCGTCAAATGCTAAAATAATCATAAATTTTCAAATTCTCCTCTGAAGCTAATCTCAATATTGCGATAATTTTCATCCTCTTCCACTCGTCCGATAGTAACGAAGATAGCATCGTAGGGAATAAGCTCCTCGATGTTTTCGCTCCACTCTGCGATAACGAATCCCTCCGCCTCGCAGTAATCGTCGTATCCTGTAGAAATGAGATCATCCTCGCTTGTTATTCTGTACATATCGTAGTGAAAAATTCTCACCATACCGCGATATTCGTTAACCACGGTGTAGGTAGGACTCTTGACACCCTTGATGCCAAAAAATCTGCAAAATCCTCGTGAAAATGCCGTCTTTCCGACACCCATTTCGCCTCTCATAGCGATAAATGCGCGGTTGATCTTTTTTTCATAAAGTGTTCTCGCAAGTCTCTCGCCGATCTTCTCGGTTTCCTCTGTGTTCAAAGATTTGTAAACTAAATTTGTCATTTATATCCCTTTTAGATAACTTTCCTTGCCGTCACCCAATACGAATGAAAGCAATTTTTCATAATTTTCAATATTTTTTGCCGTATCAACGCAGCCCTTTTTCTTTATCGCCCTGATAAGCGTGTTCTTGGGCGTATCATCTGGGTCTGTAAGCTCCATAACCGATACCGAGTAGCCTGCACCCTCAAGCCTAGCGGCTCTTATAGCGTCTGTTATCGCCTCGCATAGTTTGTTTCGCAAGTGAGGGTATCTGGTAACAAATTCAAGCTCGTCCGCTTTTATTTTATCGTTAAGATACCTATGGCAGCAGGGAGTTGAAAGTATCACCCTCGCCCCCATTCTGATAGCGGTATTTATCACTATATCGGTGGCAATATCGCAGGCGTGAAGCGAAATAACCATATCGGGCTTTACGTCGCCGGGAGTTTTCGTAACGTCCTCCACAAGGAATCTCATTCCCGTGAAGCCAAGCTCCAGAGCGAGCTTCTCGCACCATAAAATAACGTCGCGCTTAAGGTCAACTCCAAGCATATTTACCTCTCTGCCTTTGATGGCAGTTAAGTAATAATACACCGCAAATGAAAGATAACTCTTGCCGCAACAAAGATCAAAAATATTGATCGCCCCATCGGTAGGCAGAGAAGAATAAACGTCCTCTATATGCTCTAGGAATCTGTTTATCTGTCTAAATTTGCCCTGCTTTTTATCGTGAACTCTTCCGTCAGAGGAGGATATACCAAGCCTCCTTAAGAATTCTTCCTTACCTGAAAGAATATAATTCTTTTCCTTGTCAAGAGCCTCGATTGCCGCCGTGAAGCCTGCGTTATTGCTATTCAGCTTTCTCTCCAGCTTATCCGCGCCAAGAAGCGCCTCCTTGCCTGATTTTGATATCTTCCATTCCGCATCGCCGAGTGTCGTCAAAAGATTCGCTTGTCCGTATTCAGAGAGGAGTCGGCATACCTCGTCCTTCATCGCCTCGCCGTAAAAATTCTTTTGCGAAACGGTATTACCGGGAAGACTGTATTCAACCGACAGCATCCTTCTTCCGCGATTTTCGCAGAGCCTTGCCGCGGCCTTTGTTATCTCCGAGCCATTCGGCCTTGAGAATATTAACTTTTTGATTGCCGCCTTTTCAATAGCAAGCAATGCAAGATCAAGAAAAGCTGTTTGCTTGTCGCTCATACACACCTCAAAAACGTCTTTCGCGTGGCGCAGGGAATAGCACTAAATCACCTTGAATTAAGGGACAAATGGCATAAGCCTTCAGCCCAAAAAAGAAGAACGCGCGAAAACACATAATATATCAGAATAATTATACACCAAAATCGAAATAAAGTCAAGGAAATACTTGCAATTCTCTAAAATATATGATAAAATATAAATAATTCATAATTGGGAGTGTTTCGTTTTTTGCGAAACGGACAAAATATGCTAAAGGAATTTTTCAAAAACGAATGGATCGAATATTTTTCCGTTCTTGATTATAAAAGCTGTATAGAGATATCCTCGTCCATTATCGAGCGCGAGGACTTCACCCCAAAAAGCGTTATCCTTTTTCTTATGCCATATTATACCGGCGAGACTGAAAACATATCCCGATATGCAGCGTCTCTTGATTATCATCTTGCAATCCGCGAGGTAGGCGAGAGACTGAAAGGCTATCTTTTGTCGAAATTCCCCTCGGCGAAAATGAAGATATTCGGCGATCACAGTCCTATAGCCGAGCGTCACGCGGCACTTATCAGCGGCCTTGGAATAGCAGGTGACAGCGGACTTTTGATCAACGAAAAATACGGCACCTACGTTTTTATCGGAGATATGATAACCGATATCCCTGCAGAATCGCTGGGTAAAACCGACCTTGCAGAAATCGTCTCCTGCCATCACTGCGGTGCTTGCAAGCGCGCCTGCCCGACTGGAGTCTTACGGGGAGAGAGCGCAGAATGTCTTTCGGCTATTACCCAGAAAAAGGGCGAGCTCACCGAAGCAGAGATGCGCCTTATGATAAAGTATAACACTGCTTGGGGTTGCGACCTCTGCCAGAACTCTTGTCCGTATAATTTGAACCCTCAAAAAACGCCCCTTGAATTTTTCTACCGCGAGCGCATCAGCCGTCTTGACCGAGAGACACTTGAAGGTATGAGCAAGGAAAATTTCAAAAAGCGCGCCTTCGCCTGGCGAGGCAGAAAAACAGTAGAACGTAATCTTGAAATTTTGGATTTTTACGATAATAAATGATCATAAAAGCCTGAAATACCCGTAAAACATAAATAAAAGTTTACAAAAAACGCTTTTACACGAGGAAATAATGAAGAGAAAAATTATATCTCCATTGCTATTGGTTGCATTACCCACATATATCATAATGTCACTTGCTCTTGAACGAGCTAAAAACGATGTTGCCTTTGCCGACCGTGTAAATGGCGGAATTGCGCAAAACGTTCGCCACTTTATGGCAACCCTTACGGCGCCCATAGACTTTTCGATCTTTGAATGTCTCGTTGTCGCCTTGATCATCCTTGCTCCCATCATCATTTTCGTCGGAGTCAGATGCTTTGTAAGAAGAGAAGGTAGGCTTCGCTTTATTTCTTCTATCCTCTCTGTTGTAATGCTTCTTTTATCAGGTAATACATTATGTCTCGGCTTTGGCTACCGTACAACCACTCTGCGTGAAAATCTGGATCTTGAATACGTACAAATTACCGAGGATCGCCTTGCCGACTCTCTCATATACGTCCGCGACAGGCTGAATCTCCTCTCGGAGAATATCGAATACACCGAAAATGGCACGTCGATGGGATATAGCCTTGACGAAACCTCGGAGAAGCTTTGCCGATCCTTTGACACTCTTTCGGAAAAATACAAATTTTTCGATAACTTTGACAGCCGAGTAAAGCCTGTCAGAAACGGAGCCGCAATGACCTATCTTGGGATCTCTGGCATCTATACCTTCTACACCGGCGAGTCAAACGTAAATACTGCCTTCCCAATAGCGGAAATGACCTTTGTTGCCGCCCACGAGCTGTCCCATCAGCGAGGCATTATGAGGGAGAACGAGGCGAATTTTATGGCGTACCTCGTAACCTCGTCATCGGATGATATATACCTGAATTATTCGGGATATCTCTCTATGTATCAGTATTTGGCATCCGCTCTTTATTGGACCGATCGCGATCGCTATTATGAGATCAACAGCTCTCTGTCCGCAGGGCCTCGCGGCGACATAGCCGAGAGTAACAGAGTTATTCTGGCATACGGCGATACCTTTATTGCCGATATATCAAGCTTTATAAATGATATTTTTCTTAAGAGCAACGGCACAGCAGGAGTAGTCACATACGGCGAGGTAGTGAAGCTTGCCGTAGCCTATTATTACGCGCAGGGAATGATAGAATAAAACATTCTGCGTGAAGTATTTTTATCTCGAAATTAACCCGATTTTTCTCTCCGAATAACATAGTAATGTAGTAATTACTTAAGCATCGGAGAATAATAATGCAGAAAATAATTGTCAGCGGCGGTAAGCCGCTTATGGGAAATATCAGGGTGTCCGGATCTAAAAATGCTGTATTGCCATTGATATTTGCATCATTGCTCGCGCCGGGAGTCACGGTACTGAATAATGTTCCCGAGATAGGCGACGTTGGCGTAGCAATTCAAATAATATCCGAGCTAGGGGCAAGTGTGAGCCGCAACGCCGACCGCCTGATTATTGATGCGACCAATCTGACTTATTCATCCCCAAATCCAAAGCTAATATCAAAAATCCGCGCATCCACATATCTTATGGGTGCGACTCTGGCAAGATTCGGCATTGCCGAGCCGGGTAATTTTGGCGGATGTAATTTTTCTCCTCGTCCGGTAGATTATCACCTTGCCATAGCCGAGGCTATGGGAGCGAAAATGGCGGGAAATAAGCTTACTGCAAAAAAGCTTCATGGCGCAAAAATATACCTCCCAAAACCCAGCGTGGGCGCAACTATAAATGCGGCGATCATGGCATCTACAGCCGTTGGCGAAACCGAGATTTTTGGCTATGCCAAAGAGCCTCACGTGTTGTCAGTGCTGGATTTTCTCTCTTCTCTTGGCGCGAAGGTCACCTTGGCCGATGATAGCATCAAAATAGCGGGAGCAGCACTTCATTCCACCGAATTTACGGTTATCGGAGATATGATCGAGGCAGGGAGCTACCTTGCCGCCGCCTTAATGACAGAAGGTAAGGTAACGGTCAGCGGCATAGCCCCATTGGAGCTTGTCTCTTTCTTAGATGTTATTTCGGCTATTGGGTATCGCCTCTCGATCGGTGATTCATCCATAACCGTGGATTCCTATGAAAATGGAAAAGTCTTAAACGCCGTAAAAATATTTGCCTCCCCCTATCCCGGTTTTCCAACAGATCTTCAGCCTCTTATGGCTCCGCTTCTGTCCCGATGTGGAGGTATAATAGCCGATTCCGTCTGGCCCGAGAGATTTGGATATCTTGCCTCGCTTGGCCAAATGGGGCTCAGGTATGCCGGGGGGCAAGGAAACGCAAAAATAGAAAAAAGCTGTCTCATCCCGGCAACAGTTACTGCGCCCGACCTTCGCGGAGGAATGGCTCTTATCATAGCGGCTCTCAGCGTCGAAGGTATGTCCGAGGTCCTATCCCCGGAAATAATACTTCGAGGATATGACAACCTTGTAGAAAAGCTATCCTCCCTCGGCGCAAAAATACAACTAGTAAATTTGTAAACAAATATTCTCAAAGCAAAGGAAAAATGTACGATGAAAAGAATCATGACAATCCAGGATATTTCTTGTGTAGGCAGATGCTCGCTTACGGTAGCACTTCCTATTATTTCCGCCGCAGGCGTTGAGTGCGGAGTTTTGCCAACAGCCGTTCTCTCTACTCATACCGCCTTCGATAAGTTCACCTTCTGTGATCTCACCGACGAGATCGAGCCCATTTCCCGCGTGTATACCGATCTTGAAATCGACTTCGATTGCATTTATACCGGTTATCTTGGCTCCTTCCGTCAGCTTTCCCTCGTAGAGGATTTCATCAAGGAGCATAAGAAGGAAAATACTATGGTAGTTATCGACCCCGCTATGGCAGACAATGGCAAGCTTTATCACGGCTTCACCCCCGAGTTTGCTAAGGCAATGGCGAAGCTTGTAGGCTATGCCGATCTTGTAGTTCCCAACCTCACCGAGGCCTGCTTTATGCTTGACGTTCCCTATACTGAAGAATACGACGAAGAGTACATAAAGAATATTCTCATCGGCCTTACAGGGTTGGGCGCAAAGCGCGCCGCTCTCACCGGCATCACCTTTGATAACAAAACTCTCGGCGCGTATTCTTACGATAGCGAAAGCGGCAGATTTTTCTATTACGCAAATGAATATCTTCCTGTCCGTTATCACGGTACAGGCGATATCTTCGCTTCTGCCACAGTCGGAGCCCTTATGCGCGGTCAGTCAACAGAGAATGCGCTTTCAGTAGCCGTGGACTACACATACGAATGCATACGCCTCACTATGGAGGACGAGAACCGCCGCCACTACGGCGTAAACTTCGAGGAGGCCATACCGTATTACCTTATGCGCCTCAACTATCGCTAAAAATATCAAAATACCAGAAACCAACTCCATTAAATATAAGGACTGGATCAACCGCCAAAATTATAGCGCCTGATTCAGTCCTTATTTGTTTTTTATAGCAGACTCGGCCTTCAATCCATATTATTCAAAGGAAGAATTCCTTCGATATATCCAATAACTTCGGAATTATGTAGGTTTATTGCAAAAGCGTTTATATTGATTCTGTTACTGCCTGATATGCCAACCTCCAAATTTCTCCCGTTTCCTCAAAAGATACGCTGAAAGCGTAAATGCTCCAACGAAGATTATGAAGTTCAGAAAGACGGAGAAGGGAAGCTTACCGCCGCCAATGATAACTCCGATGAGCATAAGGATAAGAGAAGCCATAAGTGACGAAAGTAGCGCAAGCGAGAGCTTTCCTTCGCCAATAGTTCGCGTTACGACAGCACCGCCGACTATGGCAGAAACCACCACTGTAGCTATTGCGAAGCCGGGTATCACTGCCGATACGTCCTCAAACAATAAGGCAACTGCGCTGAAAATAATAGTAAAGATAAGAAGCACCCCTATCGTTATTCCTGCGCTGATAAAAAGTTTGCTTACAGCGCCAATATTGCTTTTTTTGTAGAATTTTCTTTTCATAAATAAAACCCCCGAGTAGTTTAAGACAATACTTGTACTTAAATCTATTCGGGAGCTTTATTTTTTATTACCGATTATTCCTGAACTTCAGTTTCGGGAACTTCTTCGGGAGCAACCTGCTCTTCAACAACAGGCTCTTCCGTAGCGGGAACTACCTGAGTTTCAAGAACGGATGCAGCGATGTCAGCCGCCCTAACGTCGATAGTTCTTACAGCAGCCTTAAGGAAACGGATCTTGGTCTTATCCTTGGTTGTTTCAAGAACGAATGTCTCTTCCTTGATAGAGATAACCTTACCGATGATACCGCCGATAGTGGTAACCTCATCGCCTACTGCAAGACCGTTACGCATATCCTGCTCTTCCTTCTGCTGCTTTTTCTGAGAACGGAAGGAGAAGAACATGAACGCGACCATAACAACGAGCATAATGATCATCATCAAGCCGCCGCTGTTACCGGTGTTTCCGGTTGCACCGCCGGTGCTTTCAAGTAAAAACATAAACTGTAACATTTTTGTTTTTTCCTTTCTATAATATTTTGTTTTTGATTTACGCTAAAAGATATTGTAACATATAATTTTGAACTTTTCAAGACCTATTTGTTACAAAAGTGTCTTTTTTCCGAAAAAATCAGGATTTTTTATTTCTATCAGCCATATTTGTGATGGTTTTGATCACCTTCGTGGGGGATATCCACCAGTCTCTGCACCAGATTCTGATGAAGTTCCAGCCCCTCGCCTCAAGGAATCTGGGCTTATAAACGTCGCGCTCCATCGAGGAATCGGAGGATTCATAAGCATCTCTGTCAAGCTCAACGCCAACGAGATATTTATCAAGCTCGGGGTCGTATATAGCAAGGGTGATTCTGTTATTCTTGTTACCAAGACCAAGATGAACGGTATAGCCCTGCTTTTCAAGTCTTTCTTTGATCTGAAGCTCAACGCCCATCATATCTGTAATAGCGGTAGCCGCCTTCTTTTCAGAGGGATCAAGCTCAACGAGAATGCTCTCCGCAGACTTATCATCGCCCTCGGAAACTGCTCTTACGTAGGTAAGGTACTGGCGCAGAAGCTTAGGACCGAGATTTTTGGAACCTTCAACGCGAAGCTCCTCGGGCTCGATACTTGTAACCACGATGATCTTCGATTTTGCTCTTGTGATAGCAACGTTAAGTCTGTTCTCGCCGCCCTCGGATGAAAGGGCACCGAAGTTGGTATAAACTCTGCCAAGCTCATTGGGAGCATAGCCGATAGAGAAGATTATTATATCTCTCTCATCTCCCTGAACATTTTCCAGGTTCTTGATAAAGAGCGAGCTATCCTCTCCGTTATCAAATCTCATTCTCTCTGCCGCAACAGCTCCACGGAATTCCTTATCGGCTCTTGCAAGTCTATCTATAGCATCCTGAATGCAGGACTGCTGATCGGAGTTAAAGGTAATAATACCGATACTCTCGTTATTCTTTCTGGTTCTGAATATCTCGGCGAGAAGCTCGGCAACCTTCTTTGCCTCAACAGGATTGGTTCTGTCGATCCACCTGCCGTTTACCTTATATCTTTCAATAGGTCTATCATTTTTATTTCCGGAGGTGTTGGGAGCTACGTTAAGCCTTGAAGAATAGAAGGCGCTGTTGGAGAATGCAATAAGCTCGTTGTACTTACTGCGGTAGTGATAGGTAAGATTGGAGCTTTCATATCTCGCAACCGCAAGGTCAAGAAGGCTCTCAACCTCCAGCGCCGCCGCCATAGAGTCATCCTCAATAGTCTCGAGATCGCCGCCCATGTATCTCTTCATGAAGGTAGCGGAGGGGCGAAGCTGCTTTGCGTCGCCTGCAACCACAATATTCTTTCCGCGGTAGATAGTGGGAATAGTGCTTTCAATGAACACCTGCGACGCCTCGTCGAAGATAACGAGATCGAAGAGGTTCTTCTTCAAGGGAAGAAGATTTGATACGTTTTCGGGGGAGAGAAGCCAGCAGGGGAAGAGGGAGAATATAAAGTCTCCGTAGCTGTCAAGCATTCTTCTGATGGGCTTCAGCTTGGATGTCTTGCTTATCTCATAGAGATAATCCTTGTTGTTAGGCGCGCTGTTATAAAGATTCTCGTAGTCCTTGCCGTTCTTACCTGCAGTAAGCTTATTGGCAACGGCGAGCTGACTTTCCTTCAGCTTATAAATTCTCGAGGTGATATTGTTGAAATCAACGATCTTGGCAAGCTCGTCCTTACACTCCTCCTCATATCTCAGAACCTCGTGATAGATTCTGATGAGAAGAGTACTGTTGATAATATCGAGATAATGCTGATATGTTCTGCAGTTATCGTATGCAAACTCAAGAATGGTATGCATATTCTTATCGAGACTGTCCATAAGCATAGCCACGTCGCGCTGAGCAACGTAGTTATCGATAGCATCGTGAACGAGTCTCAGGTAACCCATATTTCCTCTGAGGACATTGTCAATTACCGCAAGATAACCGTCCATAGTCATAATTCTCGTAAGGAAAGAGTAATCCTGAGAATAAGCTCTGATAGCATCGTAGGTATCTCTGAACTTGACCTCGAGATCCTTAACGTTATTTGCGTGGAAAAGGGTATGGGGATTTTCTATCTTGTCCGTCATCTTAACAACAGAGTGAAGGGATTTTTTATTCTCCATTCTGGTGTAATGAGCAAGCACCTGGCGGTAATAGGGATATTTTGAAATGTTGAAGAATGCGCGTCTTGACTTCTGCACGTCCTCGAGCATGCCCTTTACCACGGAAAGGGTACGGATATCAACGTCGGGAAGCATATTGTCAATAAGAGGGTTCTTTTCCTTGCTCTGAACGTAGCTGTAGTACATTTTAGCAAGATCCTTCGACTTTATAACGAAGAGCGCATCGGACATCTCCTTATATGAAAGAGACATAACGTCCTTATGCTCTATAAGCTTCTGATATGTGGAATATTCCGCAGAATTCTTGGGGAGATTGTAGGATGAGGAATACATCTCGGTCAGGGAAAGACCGAACTCGCGCTTATCGTTCAGGATATGATATATCTTGTCGAGCTTCGCTTCCTCCGCATCGATCTTCGCTTGAATATCGTTGTATTCTCGCTGAAGAGTATCAACGTCGGAGAGGCTTGCATGCATATCTCTGTTGTGAGCATCAAGGCATTTTGCATAGAACTCGCCCTTTTCCTTAGCCTCGTCCATAATGTACATAGCCTTCTCGTTGAGAACACCCAGTCTTGAATAAACTACGTCCAGCGCAGCCTTTTTCTGTGAAACCACAAGCACCTTTTTGTGCTTGCATATTGCATCGGTGATGATGTTTACGATGGTCTGTGATTTACCTGTGCCTGGAGGGCCATAGATAACCATATTGCCCATCTCGTCCACCTTGCGAACGACCTCTGACTGCGCATAGTCCAGCATCTTAACGTTATAGCTGTTATTGAGATCTTCCTTTTTTACTCTAATCTTTACCTTGGGGCGTCTGGACGCTCTGATGAGCTTTTTCTTATGAGTTCTAAGAAGCTCGTTGATAGCATCATTGGTAAGATTCTTCTTTTCGAGAAGGGTATAGTCATCGTAAATGGAGTTTGAGAGAGGGAAGCGGCCCATAACCGCGCCGTATCTTATGGAAAGCTCAAGATGATCCTCGGGCTCCTTAAGACGGCTATAGCTGTAAACTCCCTTGGAATGGTTGTGGAAGTCTATTTTGATGTAATGCTTTGCTAAATAGTCAATTATTGACTTCACGTTCTTGAACTGAGAAAGATCGTCAAATTCAAGTTCAAGATTATCTATGTTGATCTTCTTGGACTGCGCATATGCAAATATAAGCGCAGGGTTGATCTTGATGCGCTCGCCCTCGTTTCTGTGAAGGTCGATAGAGCCGTCGTCAAGCACCTCGATCTTAACGGGGAAGAGGAGAAGAGGCGCCTTGATAAGCGTTTTCTTTGCGCCCTGCTGAATAGTACCGAAAACAAAGGGATAACCGATAAACAGCTCATACCTTCCGGTCTCCTTCTCAATATCCTCTATTTCGCGCTTAAGCTCGGTGATCCTGGCAACCTCGCTCTCAATCATCTTCTGCTCATCGCTGAGTCTCTGTCTGTCAAATTTTTTCTTTATCTTTTCTGCCTCTTCCTTGGTCAGCTCAGTGATAACGGGAGGAGTCTTGCTTCTCTCGGGAAGTCCGAGAGTCTTAACGATCTCCTTGTTGTCGTGGCTGCCGATAAGCGAAAGGGGGAATCTGTCAACCGACCATATAAATTCAACGAATTCTGTAGCCTTTTTGTCTCTGCCCTCAAAAATTCGTCCGATGTCGTACGCGCCCTTTCTTATTACGTTCTTGAGGCAAAGGCATTTGTTGTTACCGCTGATCTCTATCAGTCGCTCTTTATAGTAGGTGTAAATACCTTTTCCCATAATTTTCTCCGATCTATGGATTGTTTTTATATGTAACGGCGCTCTGTTTTGAGAAAAGAGCAGCCTTCTGTAAACTTTAATTAGATTTTTTAATCATTTTTTGTCAAAGTGCGGAGTTTCAATAAAACTCCTTTATAATTGTAACACAAATAACCCGAAAAATCAATATATATTTTAATATTTCTCTTAAAATTTTTGCACGAAAATAAGAAAAATATTTTGTCCGAAAAATCTGTCGCAAAAAGCAAAAAATGCTCATGCACCCGCATCTCAGCCCGGTAGCAAGATGAAAAAAACTCAGGATAAAGAAAAAGAGCCTCTCTGAATTCCGAAAAACGAAATCACGTCAGCTCTTTTTATCGTCCCCTTCATTATCTTCGGGGAATATATTCGGTTTTGTCAGCTCTTTGTGCGAGCGACACAGTGTAATCGCTATCATCGCGGTTATAAAGCTTACGAAGATTTTCCATATGATCGCCGCTGCTTTTGCTGCCGGCCATACTGTCGCCAAAGCCACAAGGCATACAGCGATTATAGCGGAAAAATATATGGGTTTCCTGAAATTTGTCGCTTTCCTGTGCATTTCTGCATTTTCAAGTATTATCGCAAGATCGGAGAGGCCGGATACAAGACATATTTCTATAGGAGCGATAATGCCGTATCTGCATACGGTCAAAATGTTCGTGATAAGCTCCGATGGAAAGGCAAATTTGAAGATGATCTCCATCGCTCCTATAGCAATAAGCCCATAAGAATAAAGCGACATTTTCTTGAAATCTCGGAGCATATCCTCGCCCCGTCTTGTCGCGGCGGCAATTATAACCGCCGCGATAAAATCGGTCAGTACATGATATGGATTAGCCAGGAGAATAACTCCGATGGCTAAAATATCCAGTCCCATAATCAATTTGCAGAAGAGTCTGCGCCTGCATTTGCTCCGCAGCACTTCTTGTATTTTTTACCGCTGCCGCAGGGGCAGGGATCATTTCTTCCGATCTTTTTTGAAACGGCAGGCTTTCTTGCCGCCTGCTTTCCGTCTCCGTGACCCTCGGAGGTAGGCTTAGCAACCTGAACTCTGGTAGTAACGTCGCGTCTTGGCATAATCGAGAGAATCTGTCTTACAGTATCCTCCTTGATATCGTCAACCATCTGGTCGAACATATCCGCCGCCTCGATCTTATAGGTAGCAACGGGGTCTCTCTGAGCGTACGCGTTAAGACCGACGTATTCCTTAAGCTCATCCATATTTTCAAGATGATCCATCCACTTTTTATCAACGTTGCGGAGAAGAATAACCTTTTCTGCCTCTCTCATAGCATCCGCCATTTTGGGATCGGCATCGGCGAAGATCTGATCCTTTCCGCGGTAGATGCTGAGTGCCTTGTTTATAAGGCTCTCCTTCCACTCGTCCTTCTTATGCTTAAGCTCTTCAAGCTCGGATTCGGTGTAATTGAATCTCTTATCATCAACGAGAAGTCCAAGATAGTGGTTCTTAAATTCGTCAAATCTCCAGTTAGCGGTATCGTCTGCGCCGAAGCAGAAGTCGAAGGTCTCCTCAATCGAGGATCTGATCATATCCTCAATCTTCGCGATGATAACGTCATTTTGAAGAACCTCGCCTCTCTGCTGATAGATAACGTTTCTCTGCTGGTTCATAACGTCGTCGTAGGTAAGAACGTTCTTTCTTCTCTGGAAGTGAGCGTCCTCGATCTTCTTCTGCGCGCTTTCAATTGCGCCGGAGAGCATTTTCGCGTCGATAGGAGTATTTTCGTCATATCCAAGCTTTTCGCAAAGTCCCGCAACTCTGTCAGTACCGAAAAGACGCATAAGATCGTCTTCAAGAGAGAGGTAGAATCTTGATTCGCCGGGGTCGCCCTGACGGCCGGAACGTCCTCTGAGCTGGTTATCGATACGTCTTGAATCGTGTCTTTCTGTACCAAGGATGTAAAGTCCGCCTGCAGCCCTTACCTTTTCGGCCTCGGGAGCGATAGCAGCCTTGTGCTTGTCGTAAAGAGTCTTGAAGGTGGCTCTCGCCTCGTTTACTGCCTCGTCGCTTGAAGGAGCGGTGCTGGTAGCCATAGCAATAAGTCCTTCCTCGTAGCCCTGCTTTCTCATTTCTGCCTTAGCAAGGTATTCGGGGTTACCGCCGAGCATAATATCGGTACCACGTCCCGCCATGTTTGTGGAAATGGTAACCGCGCCGTATTTACCCGCTTGAGCAACTATTTCCGCTTCCTTTTCGTGCTGCTTTGCGTTAAGCACGTTGTGAGGAACGCCCGCTTTTTTCAGGATTTGAGAAAGCTCCTCGGATTTATCAATAGAAACAGTACCGACGAGAACCGGCTGGCCCTTATCGTGGCAGGTCTTGATCTGATTTACGATAGCGTTCATTTTACCTCTATAGGTTCTGTAAACCGCATCGTTCTGATCCTTACGGATCATAGGCTTATTTGTGGGAACCTCAACTACGTCGATAGAGTAGATCTGTCTGAACTCGTCGTCTTCTGTAAGCGCAGTACCGGTCATACCCGAAAGCTTAGAGTACATACGGAAGTAGTTCTGGAAGGTTATGGTGGCGATAGTCTTGGATTCTCTTTGAACATTTACGTGCTCCTTCGCCTCAATAGCCTGGTGAAGTCCGTTGGAATATCTTCTTCCGGGCATAAGACGGCCTGTGAAGGTATCAACAATAACTACCTGTCCGTCCTTAACGATGTAGTCAACGTCGTTTTTCATAACGCCGTGGGCCTTGATAGCAACGTTAACGTGATGGTAAATGCTTGTATTTTCGGGATCGGAAAGGTTTTCGAGATTGAAGAATCTTTCCGCCTTTTCAATACCGTGCTTTGTGAGAACGGCAGTCTTTGCCTTTTCGTCAACGATAAAGTCTTCCTCGTAAAGGTCGAGATCCTGCTTTGTATCCATTTCCTTGATAACGTGGCGTCTCATAGTGCGTACCAGCTTATCCGCCATCTGGTAAAGATCAGTGGACTTTGAGCCTGAGCCAGAAATGATAAGAGGAGTTCTCGCCTCGTCGATAAGAATAGAGTCAACCTCGTCGATGATAGAGAAGTAATGGCCTCGCTGAACCATCTGCTCCTTGTAAACAACCATGTTGTCACGAAGGTAGTCAAATCCCAGCTCGTTGTTGGTAGCATAGGTAATATCCGCATTGTAAGCGGCTCTCTTTTCCTCGGGAGTCTGTCCGTGAACGATAAGGCCTGTCTTAAGACCGAGGAAGGCGTAAACTCTTCCCATCTCGTCGCTGTCACGCTTCGCAAGGTAATCGTTTACCGTAACGATGTGAACGCCCTTGCCGGCAAGAGCATTAAGGTAAGCGGGAAGGGTAGCCACAAGTGTCTTACCTTCACCTGTTTTCATTTCCGCAATTCTTCCCTGGTGGAGAAGAATACCGCCCATAAGCTGAACTCTGAAGGGGCGCTTACCGAGAACTCTGGTATCTGCTTCTCTTACAAGTGCAAACGCCTCGGGTAAAATATCGTCGAGAGTCTTGCCATCTGCAAGATCTCCCTTGAGCTTATCGGTATAAGCCTTCATTTCCTCATCGCTCATAGCGGCGAATTTATCTGCGAGTGCCTCGATCTCGTCAACAATAGGCTCGATAAGATCTATCTGCTTTTCGCTGTAGGTCTTAAAAAGTGAGTTAAAAAGTTTTGTGAATAATCCCATTTTATAAAAATCCTTTCGGGGAAAAATCAAAAATCTTATATATTATATCACAACGTCAAGAAAAAATAAAGGGGTAAATGTAAACATTTAAAAATATTTTTAGTAAACTTCGCATAAAAATCTAAAAACTTGTTGAAAAAACGAAAAAATTGTGCTAGAATATAACGGTCGCAGAGGAGAGGTATACCTTTCTCACCGCGAAAAAACGGCGTACTTCCACGTCACCCAAAAAGGAGCCACCAAATGAAAAAGATACATGTTGTTCTATATGAGCCCGAAATACCTCAGAATACCGGAAACATCAGCCGTACCTGCGCCGTAACCGGCGCTGCATTACATATCATCCGTCCCACAGGCTTTGAAATATCCGATAAGACCTTAAAGAGAGCAGGCCTTGATTACTGGGATAAGCTTGACGTTTTTTACTACGATAGTTACGGAGAGTTTTGCGAAAAGAACCCTTCGGAAAATAAATTTTTCTTTTCTGCCCACGCCGATAAATTTTACTCCTCTGTAGAGTTTCCCGATGAGTGCTATCTTATCTTCGGCAAGGAAACGATGGGACTCCCCCGCGAGCTGATAGAAGAGAATCACGACCGCGCCCTTAGAATGCCAATGAGAAAAACTCTTCGTTGTCTTAACCTCTCAAATGCGGTTGCAATAGCGGTTTATGAGGCTCTCCGTCAGGGTGGATTTGAAGACCTTGAATAAAGTTAAAGCTTCCTTATCACATAAGCCTTTGAGCCTTGGTTACTCTCGCTTGAAAATAACAAAAAACAGAAGCGATATAAAACACAAATCAACCCTGTGAAAAATACAATAAAATATAAAAAATGACAAAAAAACACAGCAGAATTTCGCGTTTGAGAGAAAAACTGCTGTGTTTTTTTAATTAAAGTAACATGAGAATAATATAAACCACAAAGATTATGACAAGATGCAATGGGTAGAAAACATAGAAGAAATACTTCATTTTCCACCTTCCTCTCTTCTCGGAATAGAGAAGAAGTATTGGCAATGCGAGGAGTGAATACCACATTATAAGCTCGGAGTCTATCATTCTGAGAAGCATAGGTATCGTCATCAGTCCAACGCGCACGTAGTGGCTTTCTATCCATCTTGCCTTTTCGGGAATTTCATATCCCCTCATATCCGTTATGCTGGCGAATACGGGCATCATAATTCCAAAGAATCCGTAGTCGATCATAAGCACTGTGGTTAGATAATACACAAGCGCTACAAGTCCGATGAAAAACAGTGGAGAGACTATTTTTGTTACCAAATTGCCCTTTCCGGAAAAGTGCGCCCACTTAACAAAGTTCAGCGCATATATCAGCGCGATAGATAAGCTGAATGTGACCAGAATACACATATATGTGTCATTCAGCGCGAAATAATACACCAGCTGACAACCCGTCGCAAGCCCTGCGATCATTCCCAGATATTTCACCTTGTTTTTTGTGTATTTTGCTCCTTCCGCTATCATATAAGCAAAAAGCGGCATAGAGAGCCTTCCAAGTATTCGTAAAATACCGTCTGCCTGCCCGAGAATAACGCCTATATGATCTATAACCATCAGCACCGCCGCGATTATCTTTATCATATTTCCAGTGAGAAATCTCACTCTCGCTGTTTCATTTCTTGATTGGATAATATTCATTTTATCCTCCTGATAAAATAACTTACCCATACATTTTACACGAAATGAGTAATAATGTCAATAAGAAATATAAAAATCTTCCTTTTCCCCTTGACAATACACTAAAATTGTGCTACAATAAAGCAAACAGTTGAACATCTGTTCAATCGTTTGATACAAGAAAGGAGAACAGAATGGCTAAAAACGTAACCGCTCCCATCTGCGAGTGTGAGGAAATTCATAGAGACGTTGTGAACACCGCCAAGGAAGAGATGCCCGATATGGAAACTCTCTATGATCTTGCCGACTTCTTTAAGATACTTGGAGACTCCACAAGAATGAGCATTCTTTTCGCCATAGATAAGCGTCCCATGTGCGTATGCGATATAGCAGACCTTCTGGGAATGACTCGCTCTGCCGTATCTCACCAGATCAAAACTCTTCGTCAGGCATCCCTTGTTACCTACCGCAAATCAGGCAAAAACGTAATATACCGACTTGCCGACGATCACGTCCGCGATATTATAGAAACCGCCCTTCTTCACATAAGAGAGTGATTTTGTAAAGTATAATCTGCAAAACACCATATAAATAAAACAAGTAGATAAACGAAAGGTAAGAAAACTATGAAACAGAAATTTACGATTACAGGCCTTGATTGCCCCAATTGCGCTGCAAAGCTTGCTAAAATGATGGAAGGCATTGACGGTGTTGAATCCGCAAAGATCAACTTCCTTACCGAGAAGCTTACCGTTGAGTCCGATATGCCCGAAGCAGAGCTTATAAAGCTTCTTTCCGCCACCGCCCGTTCCTTTGAAAAGGGCGTTGTAGTAGAAAAATGAAAAAATACTTAGAGAACCCTATCATCCGAATAGCCGCATCAGCGGTTTTGCTCATATCTGCCATCATTCTGGAGAGCTTCAGCATCGTCATCCCTTCAATTATTATTTATATACTCGCTCTCCTCGCGGCAGGTTTTGACGTGTTTATAAATGCCGCGAGAGGTATCATCCGCGGCGATCTCCTTGATGAAAAATTCCTTATGTCCATCGCTTCTGTTGGCGCAATGATCCTTGGCGAGTATAACGAGGGAGTAGCGGTAATGCTGTTTTTCCTCATTGGAGAAACCTTCGAGAAAACCGCAGTAAAGAAATCTCGCAAATCCATAAAGTCATTAATGGAGATCTGCCCCGATGAGGCAACGGTTATCGTTGACGGAGAAGAGGAGACCGTAGATGCCGAGGACGTAGAGGTAGGCTCGACAATAATTATCCGCTCAGGCGAGCGCGTACCCCTTGACTGCGAGATCATATCCGGCTCAACCGATATTGATACCTCGTCTATGACCGGTGAATCCATACCTCGCTCGGTTACCGTAGGAGATACACTTGACAGCGGAGTTATGGTTATCAGCGGCGTTATCACCTGCAAGGTGCTTCGCCCCTTGACCGAATCTGCGGCATCTCGCGTTCTTGCCCTTGTAGAAAATGCAACTGAAAATAAATCCAAGGAAGAGAAATTTATTACTAAATTTTCTCATTATTATACCCCCATTGTAGTAGCCCTTGCCGTTCTGCTTGCCATAGTCCCCCCCATCTTCAACTGGCTCACCTTGGCGGAATCTGTCAGACGCGCCTTGACATTCCTCGTCATTTCCTGTCCCTGCGCCCTCGTCATTTCTGTACCGATGGCATTCTTCGGCGGAATCGGAGCGGCGGCATCCCGAGGAATCCTCTATAAGGGTGGCAACGTCTTTTCCAAGGTAGCAAAGCTTTCCGCGGTAGCCTTTGACAAAACAGGAACTCTCACCAGCGGCGAGTTTTCCATAACCGACCTGACCCCCGTATCTGTAACAGAGGAGGAGCTTTTATCTCTTGCCGCATCCTGCGAGTACGGCTCAAACCATCCCCTCGCCCAAGCTATCAAATCATCAGTGGAAGATATAAAAATCCCATCGGACTCCCGCGAGATCCCGGGCGAAGGTGTGATTGCAACCGTAGACGGATGCGAGATCGCGGTAGGAAACTCTAAGCTTATGGAGAGCCTCGGTATCATCGAGCTTCCCGAGGCAAACGTTTTCGTTGCCCGCGATAAGGAATACATAGGCTCAATAACCCTTGGCGATAAGATCAAAGCAGAATCCAAATACGCAATATCTCGTCTCAAGTCCCTTGGCGTAAAAGAATGCTTCATCCTCTCAGGCGACAAATCCGAGAATGTAGAGAAAATCAAAAACGAGCTTGGTCTCGACAGTGCATACGCTGAGCTGAAGCCTGAGGATAAGTATTCAAGGCTTGAGGAAATCATCGCCACGACCGAAGGCTCTGTTGGCTACGTAGGCGACGGAATCAACGATGCTCCCACTCTCGCAAGAGCAGACGTAGGATTCGCTATGGGAGCTATCGGATCGGATAGCGCAGTCGAAGCGGCAGACGCGGTAATTATGTCGGATAACCTTGAAAAAATTGCGGAATCCGTCATAATTGCTCGAAAAACCATATTTATTTCCTGGCAGAATATAATACTCGCCATTGGAATTAAGGTTCTTGTAATGATTCTCGGCGCTTTTGGCTATGCCAATATGTGGCTCGCGGTATTCGCCGACGTTGGCGTATCGGTGCTTGCGATTCTCAATTCCATGCGCGCCCTCAGCTATAAGGAATAAAGATTATGTACGACTATATAATGTTCCATAAGCCGGCAGGCTGCATCACCGCCCGCCGAGATGAGCGTCATAAAACCGTAATGGATTACCTTCCCGAACAGATGCGGAATACTCATTTTCCCGTAGGCAGGCTTGATAAGGATACCGAAGGTCTCCTTCTTATCACCAACGACGGCCGCCTTACAAGAAAGCTTCTTATGCCCGAGCATAAGGTAGAGAAGACCTACTACTTTATGGCAGAAGGAGTATTGAACGAGGAAAAGGTAGAAGAGCTCCGTCTGGGCGCAAGAATTTACTACAACCGTGAAAATCCCACCGCACCCGCGGAGGTGGAGATACTTTCCACAGGCACACTTGGCAATGTGACAACTCCTCTTTTAGAGGATGATCGCATCTTAAAAATGAAAAAGCCTTATCTACCAACAGTAGAGGGCATAGTGAAGATTACCGAAGGCAAAAAGCATCAAGTAAAGCGAATGGTGCGCTATGCAGGCGCCCGCGTCATTTACCTGAAGCGCCTCACCATGGCAACCCTTGCTCTTGATGGATCTTTAGAGAAGGGAAGCTATCGCCCCTTAACATCCGATGAGCTTTCCGCCCTTTGCGATTCCGCAGGCTACAAGCTTCCAAATGAATAATTTTATAAAACAGTTCATTATAAAAGCAAAAATGAAATAATGGATTCCTTTTTTTAGCAACAAAACCGCAAGACCCGATTTTTCGGCAATTCTTGCGGTTTTTCTTATGATTATTTACATTTTCAATATCAGAACCTATTCTTCATAGCCTTCTCGATATCGCGATCTGCATCTCTCTTTGCGATACTGTCGCGCTTATCATAGAGCTTCTTACCCTTGCAGAGTCCAACCGCCATCTTAACGCGCGAGCCCTTAAAATAGAGCGAAAGAGGAACGAGAGTATAGCCCTCTCTTGAAACGAGGCCTGTCAGCTTCATAATTTCTCTTTTGTGCATCAGTAGCTTCTTCGGGCGAAGAGGATCGCGGTTAAAAATATTGCCCTGTTCGTAGGGACTTATATGAAATCCAAGAGCGAAAAGCTCGCCCTTATCAATATCGCAATAGGAATCCTTCAGGTTGCAAGTGCCAGCGCGAAGCGATTTTACCTCAGTACCGAAAAGCTCAATACCTGCCTCGTAGGTCTCTATAACGAAATAATCGTGTCTCGCCTTTCTGTTATCGGCGATAATTTTTCCATCGGTTTTCGCCACGTGGCTCACCTCCCATAAATTGATGTCCTTGCTAAGTCCCGGCCAGTTCAAATAATGCCTAACGGAATTTGGAGCAAACTACCGGGAGCAATCATTCCTATACTATATTAGCATATTTTTGTGGGAAAATCAACCTTTTTTCTTAAATAAATCTGCAATAATTTCCATGGTTTTGAATTTTATAGAATATTTATCCTTGCTGATGCCGTTTAATTCATCATCTTCGCTATCTGATGCTCCACAAGCCAGCTCCGTGCACATAGGCGGAAACAGAACGCACCACCAATTCTGCCCCTCGCCCTCGCCGAGAGTAATAACAAGTGAGGAATAATATCCCCTGGGAAGAGTAAATCCATTATAGTCTCTTGTCTCATACCATTCTTCTGCAAGTGTAACCGCCGCGCCGTAATCCACCCCTGATTCCTCGAGGAATTCCTCCGCCATCTCCCGTATCTCGGTCAGCATCTCTTCGGTGATCTCTAATGCAGAGTCTATAACCTCCTCGTCTTCAAGCACACCTCCCAGCCTCTCCAATATCAGATCTCTGACTCCGATCTTCAAATCCTGATCCACTCTCGAATCCGAGTTAGCGAGAATATGTAGTCTGAGTGTATCCTCATATATCTGATAATCGGCCTCGGTAGGGAATACGGCTATCATAAAAGTAACCGCCAGCAGCGTTGCCGCAAACCTTAAAATTCCGTTTTTCATAAAAGCTCCTTTTCGTTTTTTAAATCTTGCTTGATATTTTCATCAAACTGATTTATCATTCTCCAAAAACGCTCCGATTATTCACCCAATATGAAAAAATGCATAACTTGATGAAAAAAGAGGAGAGTAGTATGAGAGTTGGAATTTTAGGATACGGAAATCTGGGAAGGGAGCTTGCGCGCGAGCTTGGGAACACCCACCACACCCTTGCAGCAGTCTTTTCCAGAAGAAAAATTTATGAAGAAAAAATAAAAGTTCTCCCCCGCGAACATCTTGAGAAATATACCCGCGATATTGATGTAATACTTATAGCCACCTCCAGTCATTCCGATACGCGGGCAGATGCAAAAAAACTTCTGCCTCACTTTAACACCCTGGATAGCTTCGATAACCACAAATTACTGCCTACTCACATATCCGAGCTTAAGGCCATAGCAGCGGCTCATAAAAGGGTAGCTATAACTGCCGCAGGATGGGATCCGGGGCTTCTTTCCGTGGCGCGCGCTATGGCGAAAATCTCGGTTGGCGCAAAACATCAAAACACCTTCTGGGGCATAGGAAAAAGCCTCGGTCACAGCTCCTTGTTAATGAGTATCGACGGAGTAAAATACGCGGCTCAATACACCGTCCCAAATGGCGAAAGCGTAGCTTTAGCCAAAAACACAGATGCTCCCCTATCCGACCGCGACCGCCACTATCGCCAATGCTTCATTGTTCCCGAGCGCGGAGCAGACAAGAGAAAGATCGAGTCCGCAATAAAAAGCGCCGACGGGTATTTTAAGGACTATAATATCGTAATAAATTTCATAACCGAAGATGAATTCTTCTCAAAGCACAGGCGAGACTTCCATGCGGGCGAGGTAATAGCTACAAGCATCAAGGATGAAAAAAAGACCGCCTTTGACCTGAGGATTGAAATCCCTTCAAACGCACACTTCACCGCAAGAATTATGATCTCCTACCTTAATGCTATCGATTATTTACAAAATCACGCTCTCTTCGGCGCATATACCCCTCTAGATATCCCTATGTCGCTTTTGATTAGCGGAGAAGATTACAATAAATTTATATAATCAAAGCGGCAAGCCTAAAAAGCCTGCCGCTATATTTGTATTTATGAGATTTACGCCTTGAGAACGTACTTCATAAAGCTCTTTTTACCGCGCTTAACAAGCACGCCTGCTTCGAGCTGCTCCTTAGTGATGAGGGCCTTAACGTCGGTAATCTTCTCTCCGTCAACCGAAACGCCGCCCTGCTCAATAGCGCGTCTGCCTTCAGAGCCGGATGGAACAAGCTTGCCGAGAACAAGAAGTCTGTTAAGGGTGATCACGCCGTCTGTAAGATCAGCCTCGTCAACCTCTGTGGAGGGAGTGAGGGAGCTATCGCCTGCAGCATAGAGAGCCTTTGCCGCAGCTCTTGCCTTTTCAGCCTCTTCCTCGCCGTGAACCATCTTGGTAAGCTCATAGCCGAGAATATCCTTTGCAACGTTAAGCTCTGCGCCCTGCCAGGAATCCATCTTGTCGATCTCCTCGAGAGGAAGGAAGGTAAGCATTCTGATGCACTTAAGAACGTCAGCATCGCCAACGTTTCTCCAATACTGGTAGAAATCGTAGGGAGATGTCTTCTTGGGATCAAGCCAAACTGCGTTGCCTGCGGTTTTACCCATCTTCTTGCCGTTGGAGTCTGTGAGAAGGGTAATTGTCATTGCGTGAGCATCCTTGCCAAGCTTTCTTCTGATAAGCTCTGTACCGCCAAGCATGTTGGACCACTGATCGTCGCCGCCGAACTGCATATTACAGCCGTAGGTCTTGAAAAGATGGTAGAAGTCGTAGGACTGCATGATCATGTAGTTGAATTCAAGGAAGGAAAGACCCTTTTCCATTCTCTGCTTGTAGCATTCAGCAGAAAGCATTCTGTTAACAGAGAAGCAAGCTCCAACGTCTCTTAGCAATTCAACGTAGTTAAGACCAAGGAGCCAATCTGCATTGTTGATCATCATAGCCTTGCCCTCGGAGAAGTCGATGAAGCTTTCCATCTGTCGCTTGAAGCAAGCCGCGTTGTGGTCGATGTCTTCCTTAGTGAGCATCTTTCTCATATCGGTTCTTCCCGAAGGGTCGCCGATCATTGTAGTACCGCCGCCGATAAGGGCGATGGGCTTGTTACCCGCCATCTGAAGTCTCTTCATAAGGGTCAGTGCCATAAAGTGTCCTGCAGTAAGGCTGTCGGCAGTGCAGTCAAAGCCGATGTAGAAGGTAGCCTTACCTTCGTTGATCATTGTTCTGATTTCTTCTTCATTGGTTACCTGGGCAATAAGTCCTCTGGCAACCAGCTCTTCATAAATTTTCATAGTCTATCTCCAAATCTATTATATTTTTCTTATCTCATAAACGCAGATATGAGTATAAACCTCGCCTGCGTCATAAATTGCCTTTCCGCTTTTAATGCAGTTAGGTTCTGTCTGTGTCTCAAGGCAGAATGCTCCGTGGCGAACCTGCTTTACACCGCCCTTGAAATCGGGTCCGTTACCAAGGAAGTTGCCTATATAGAACTGCACACCCTCTTGGTCGGTATAAACGTCAAGCGCAAGTCTCTCACCCTCAACCGTAGCCGCAAGATGCGCCTTTATTCCATCAAATCCACGATAAATTTCGGGGCAGAGGATAAAGTTGTGATCGTATCCAACAAAGTCACCACCGCATCTCGCAAGTATGGGAGTCATCTCTGTAAAGTCGAATACCGTCCCCTTTACCTCGGGTCTTATGCCGTTAGGGATAAGATTTTCGTCAACCTCGGTATATTTGTCCGCCCAAATTCTCGCCTTGTGGGAAGCGATAGTACCACCGAATCCATCAAGGTTAAAGTAGGAATGGTTTGTCAGGGCAATAGGTGTTTTTCCGTCGGGTGTAGCTCTGTACTTGATCTTAAGTGTTGCTCCCGAAAGCTCAAAGGTAACCTCTGTCTTAAGACCTGCAGGGAAGCCCTCCTCTCCGTCCTCGGAGAAGTATTCCATTACAAGCTTTTCATTTGTATGTACGGTAACAGTCCACATACGGGTATCAAATCCTAAGCCACCGTGAAGGCAATTTCCGTTATCGTTATCGGGCAGCATATACATCGCGCCGTCCATAGTGAACTCTGCGCCGCCAACTCTGTTGGCAACTCGTCCAATAGTACCGCCCTGATGGGAATCATCAACCAGATAATCCTCAAGCCTGTCAAATCCGCCAACCACGTCAGTACCGTAAGCCACGAAGCTATGAACGATGCCGCCCTTATTCATAATTTTTACTTCTGCAACCTCGCTCTTCAGCGAGTAGAGGTAAACCTCAGCCCCACCGGGCATAAGTCCGAATAATTCTTTTCTCATAAAAAACTCCAATCATTTCTGATAAATCTTACGTTATGCTTCCGACAATCCGTCTTCAAAATGAAAAACGGAGCATTTAACGCAAAATCCAAAAAGTATAGTGAGAAATACATAATAATACATTATAAAACATTTTAACAAAAAAGTAAAGCCCTAAAACGAAAAAATATCAGCCAAAACCGCAAAAAACGAAAAATACAACCTAATTTTTTGCAAAATAATCACTCCGCCCGCAAACAAAAAAGAAAAAAGTGGAGTAAAAATACCTTTACACATCTGAAAAAAATCCTATCAAAAGCAAACAGGGGGGCAAAAAGCCCCCATTAAATTTCTTTCTCACTATAATCAAAATACATTCTCGCATTCGTGAAATAGGAATTATTTTCTCCAACACTTATGTTCTTCCATTCTGATCTACCTCCGGCATAGTACACTTTTTTGAGCTCTAAGCATTGATCAAATGCTCCTTCGCCAATAGTTTTAACACCTTTTCCAATTATTGCAAAGTTGATGGATGTTCCTCGAAATGCATAATTACCAATATCGACAACACTATTGGGTATTTTGAGCTCAGTAAGGTCAAAGCAACATTGAAAAGCATAGTCTCCGATAGATATAACACCCTCGCTTATTACTAACTTATCCAGTCTATAGCAATTATCAAAGGCATTTCTTCCAATGGAAACAACACTTTGTGGAATAACGATATATTCAAGCTCTCTACATCCTGCAAATGCGGAATTTGCAATAGCGGTAACGCCTTCCGGAATCACGCTGTTATTAGATCCTAAAACCAACACGTTAGTCTCTTTCTCAATTAGGCATCCGCCCTCCATATAGTAGTGGGTATTACCGCTTTTTAGGGTGATAGTGTTTTTGTAGCAATCGTGGAACGCCGCGTCTCCGATAAACTCAACGCCGCTTCCAATTGAGATACTAACAATGCTTCTATCGTAATTAAAAGCCCTATCACCAATGTATTTAACGCTGTCCGGAATTACTAAATCGCTCAAGCTATCCCAACTTGCAAAGGCATAGTCGCCAATAGTGGTAATGCTATTGGGAATCACAAGATGAGTGCTATTCATGCATCCCTTAAATCCGTAAGGCTCAATAACGGTAACTGCCTTACCATTATAAGCGTCGGGAATAACAACCCTTGATGGTATTTTGTTTTCCGCTCCCTCTTTTAGCTTAACCGAGTATGTTCCATCATCTAAAAGGGTGAACTCCATATACTGAGTATACAATACATTGCCAAAAGGCAATTCACATGCCGTAAGCGACATCACGATAGCCAAAAGCAACATAACAACCAAAATTTTTCTTCTCATAATTCTCTCCTTAAGCATTAAGATGCCACAATTATAGCACATAATTTTCAAAATGTAAATATTTTTCGACAAAGTTAAATTTCCACGCGCACAATATTTTTTATTTTTATTGACTTTACTCCATTTGTGTGCTACAATATTAACTGTATAACTATGTCGAGGTAAAGATCAATGAACAAGGCAGTCATTATTATAAACGGCGCGGGCGGAGTAGGAAAGGACACCCTCTGCTCCATAGCCAAAAAGCATTTCAAGGTGAGAAACATTTCTTCCGTGGATCCAATCAAGGAGATTGCGGCATATTGCGGATGGCGCGGCGAGAAGACCGATAAGGCTCGAAAATTCTTATCCGACTTAAAAATGCTCACAGTAAACTACAACGATTTCCCAACCAACTGGGCAAAAGCGCAGTATGAAGACTTCCTCACCACCGATGAAGAAATTCTTTTCGTACATATCCGTGAGCCCGAGGAAATCAGAAAATACGTTGCCGCAACAAACGGCAAGGCAAAGGCGCTTCTCGTTCGCGGCGGCGAGCGCACAAGGCACACCGCCTACGGTAACGCATCCGACGACGGAGTAGAGAACTACGATTACGATTACTATTTCGTAAACGATAAGCCCCTTGAAGAAACGGAAGTATCCTTTACAGCTCTTATGCAGGAGATTTTAGATAAAGAGCAGTAATGGAGAACGGCAAGAGGTTCTTAACTCAAAAAAGAGAAACCAAAAACATAAATATAACCTAGGAGACAGCAGAATGATCAGAGTAACAGAAAAAACGTTCAGACTCGAGACTGCGAATACTACCTACGCTATCAGAATTTCCGATGGCGGTCATCTTGAGCATCTTTACTATGGAAGAAAGCTCATTGATGAAGATTTAGAGGCTTTGAGACTGAAAAACACAATTGACCTTGGCTGTACAGTTAAGGCGGAGGGGGATGGATTCTTCCTTGAGAGAAACCTTCTCGAATATTCCGGCATCGGCAGAGGCGACTACCGCCATTCTCCCATCGAGCTTCTGATGCCCGACGGAACCTTCGTTTGTGACTTCGCTTACGATAGCCACAGAGTCTATGACTCTGCATACGAAACCGCAGAGCTTCCCACAGCCTACGGCAAGGCAGAAACCCTTGAGATCACCTTGAAGGACAAAAAGTTTGAGGACATCAAGCTCGTTCTTAGCTACGTGGTGTTTGAGGAGTGTAACGTTATTTGCCGTAACGTAGAGCTTATCAATGAAAATGAAGGTCCCGTATACATCCGCAAGCTTATGAGCTTTATGATGGATCTTCCCGAAGCAAATTATGAAATGCTTACCCTTGATGGTGACTGGGGCAAGGAAGCCCACGAGCATCGCCGCTTCCTCGAATGTGGAACTCTTATCAATGAGTCCACCGTAGGCGCATCATCCAATAAACACAATCCTGCATTTGCTCTTATCGAGCGCGGAGCAGACGAGACGAGAGGCAAGTGCTATGGCTTCAACCTTATCTATAGCGGCAACCACTTTAGCGCCGCTGAGCGGTCAACCTTCGATACCGCAAGAGTTATGTCGGGCATCAATCCCCATTGCTTCCTTTGGAAGCTTTCTCGCGGTGAGCGCTTCGTAGCGCCTCAGGCAGTTCTCACTTACTCTCATAACGGTCTTAACGGTATGATGGCAAATATGCACAGCTTCGTAAACGAGCATATAGTAAGAGGCGAGCATAAAAACGCATACCGTCCCATTGTTCTCAACAACTGGGAAGCAACTTTTTTCAATTTTAACCGAAGCAAGATCCTAGCGCTTGCAAGGTCGGCAAAAAAGCTAGGAATCGAAATGTTCGTTCTTGACGACGGATGGTTTGGCAAGAGAAATAATGACCTAGCAGGTCTTGGCGACTGGGTAGAGAACAGAAAGAAGCTCCCCGGCGGCATCAAGTCTGTTGCCAACGCGGTAAACAAAATGGGCATGAAGTTCGGCCTCTGGTTTGAGCCCGAATGCGTAAACCCCGATAGCGATCTTTACCGCGCTCATCCCGATTGGGCAATCAGCATCCCCGGCAGAACCAGAACTCTCGGCAGAAATCAGATGACACTGGACCTTACCAGAAAAGAGGTTCGCGACTACATAGTTGACAGCGTGGACAAGGTTTTATCCAATGCCAACATAGAATATGTCAAGTGGGATTACAACCGCCATATCAGCGATATGTATTCCGCAGGCCTCAAGCAGCAGGGCGAATTTTTCCATAGATACACCCTCGGCATCTACGAGGTTCTTCGCAGAGTATTCCACGAAAAGCACCCCGAGATTCTCTTTGAGAGCTGCTCATCGGGCGGCAACAGATTCGACCTTGGTATGCTTTGCTATTCTCCCCAGATATGGACGTCGGATAACACCGACCCCATTGAGCGCCTTGACATCCAGGGCGGAATCTACAATTTCTACCCCCAGTCCACCGTATCCGCTCATGTATCTATGGCACCCCATCAGCAGACTCTCCGTGATACACCCATTGCAACCAGATTCAACGTTGCCGCCTTCGGTGTTCTCGGCTACGAGCTTGATTTCTCGGAGCTTACCCCCAACGAGCGCAAGCAGGTAAAGGAGCAGATCGCCTTCTATAAGGAGCATCGCCGTACCTTCCAGTATGGCAGGCTGAAAAAGGTGAAACTTAAAAATCCCGATCAAATTTCCTGGCAGATTAACACTGATGAGGAAACCATGGCAGGATTATATCAGAAATACAAGACCGCCTGCCCTGGCAGAGACCGTCTTGACGTTCCTGGTCTTGTACCCGACAAGCTCTACGATGTAGAGTCCCGCGATCAGTATCTCCGCATTTCAAAGTTTGGCGGACTTATCAAGCATATAATTCCTATTCATCTGAAGCCCGACGGCGTCATCCTTCGCACAGCGAACAAGTATTTCGCTATGAAAGATGGCAAGGAGACTTATGTTGCCTCGGGCGCTGCTCTCGAGGAGGGCATTAATCTTGCAATGCAGTATGAGGGCTCGGGCTATGATCCCGGACTCCGCATACTCGGCGACTTCGGTTCTAATCTTTATATCATAAAAGAACACAAAGAAAAAAAGGAGAATGAAAATGAATAAAAGAATGACCTTAAACAAAATTTGCTTCGGTCTCGGAACAGTAGGCCGTGACGCCCTTTACTCGCTTGTCAGCATGTACCTTCTCGTGCATCTTACCGACGTAGTCGGATTTACAGACAAGAATCTTGGTATTATCGGCGTAATGCTCACCCTCTTTGGCACCTTCGATGCCATCATCGACCCCTTCGTAGGCGCAATCGTAGATAACACAAAAACAAGATGGGGTAAATTCAAGCCCTGGATCTTTATTGGTATGATCGGAACGGGAGTTCTCTCCGTGCTTATGTTCCACAACTTCGAGATGAGCGAAACCGCACATATCATCCTTCTCGCAGTAACCTATCTCCTCTTCAGTATCTTCTTCTCCCTTAACGATATTGCATACTGGTCTCTTATGCCTGCTATCTCCAAGGATCAGAAGGTTCGTGAGGGTGTAGGCGCATTTGCGAGAATCTGCGCGAATATAGGTATGTTCGCTATGGTTCTCATTTACCTCAACGTTCCCGGCTTCTTCGCAGGTCTCGGCCTTAACGACCGTGACAGCTACTTCTATTTCGCAATCATCGTTGCTGTAATTATGTGGGTATTCCAGAGCATTACTCTTATTGGCGTAAAGGAAGACCGTTCTCAGCTTCAGGCAGTAGATCGCACCACCATCAAGGATCTCTTCCGCGCCCTCTTCAAGAACGATCAGCTTCTTGTAACAGCTGTTTCTATGGCGCTCTTTATGATCGGATACTGCTCCACAACAGGCTTCGGTACTTATTACTTCAAGTACGCATATAAGGATGAGGGAATGTATATGGTATTTGCAGCCGTTCTTGCGGTTGCTCAGCTTACCGCCCTCTCCGTATTCCCCATCTTCAGAAAGAAGTTTACAAGAAAGCAGCTTTATACTGGCTCTATGATCGCGGTAACTGTTTCTTACCTTATCTTCTTCCTTTCCTTCGAGTGGCTTCCTCTCATCGTTATCGCAGGTCTCGGCCTCTTCTTCGCTCAGGCATTTATTCAGCTTCTTATGCTCCTCTTCCTTGCGGATGCGGTAGAGTACGGCGAATGGAAGCTGGGCAAGCGTAATGAGGCTGCAAGCTTTGCGGTTCAGCCATTCATCAACCAGTTCGGCGGCGCGGTAAGTAAGGGTGTTGTTTCTTACACACTTATTATCTCCGGCCTCAATGCCATTGCCAACAGCCTTATCGGCATAGAGGTAGGCACTCCCGAATACGATGCCATCATCAATGCTATCCCCGGCTCATCCATTTGGATCATGAAACTTTCCATGATGATCCTTCCTCTCATCTGCATTCTTATCGGTTTCGTTCTTTATCGCAAGAAGTTCATTATCGACGAGGAGCTTTACGCTAAGATCGTTGATGACCTTAATGCAAAGAACGGTGAAGCAGCATCTAAGGATAATGCTCCCGTAAATAGTGATGTAAACAGCATCACCATTGAATAATCTGTGCGCGGCACGTAAAAGAAAAATAATTTTCGGCGCGGAGCAGAAAAAACTGACTTCGCGCCGATCTCACAGTAAGGAAATTAAAATAATGAAAGATACATGGAACTTAGATATACTTTACACAGGCTTTGAGGATGATAGCTTCATCTCCGATACAAAGCTTCTTGATACTCATATAGAAGCCCTCGCATCTCTCTCGGAGCGCGCAAGCGGAATGGACTCCCTTAGCCTTATCCGCGAATTCTTATCCCTGCAGAATGACTTATCCCTTGTAACAAGCAAACTCTTCATCTACGCCAACCTTCGCTATAGCGCAAATACCGCAGATTCCGATGCGGCAAGCATTATGGGCGTGCTTATGGGTAAGCTTTCTGCTACCGCTGCTCCCTCCGCGGCTCTCAATAAGATGATTGCCGGAATTGATGATCTTGAAGAGCTTATCAAAGAGAACGAAGACCTTCACGAATATGAATTCTACCTTACCAACATTAAAGAAGAATCAAAGCATCTTCTCACCGATGCGGAGGAATCTCTCTTTGCGGAAATGAATATTTCCGGCGCATCCGCCTGGTCCGATCTTCAAAGCTCTTTGACAAGCACCCTGAAGGTTGATTATAACGGAGAGAAGATAACCCTTCCCGCGGTACGTAATCTTGCATACGAGGCGGACGCAGATATAAGACGTGATGCATACGAAGCAGAGCTTGCATCCTACGATCAGATCAAGTCCGCAACCGCCTTTGCATTAAACAGCATAAAGCAGCAGGTAATCTCCGAATCCCGCCGCCGCGGCTATGCATCTCCCCTTGATAAGGCTCTTGCTAACTCCAGAATGACAAGAGAGACACTTGATGCCCTTATCAGCGCAATGGAGGACTATCTCCCCGCATTCCGCAAATACCTCAAGGCAAAGGCAAAATATCTTGGCCACGAGGGCGGCCTTCCTTGGTATGATCTCTTTGCGCCCATCGGCTCGTCCGATAAAAAATATACTATAGAAGAATCCCGAGATTATCTTCTCGGCATCTTCGGCAAGTTCGACACCGAGCTTCACGATATGGTAAAGACCGCCTTTGACGAGGAATGGATCGATTTCTATCCCCGAGAGGGAAAGGTTGGCGGCGCATTCGACTGCGGCGTTCCCTCCGCAAAGCAGTCCCGCGTTCTCACCAATTTCGGCGGCGCCTTCGGTGATATCGTTACCCTCGCTCACGAGCTTGGCCATTCCTATCACGATCGCCAGGTATTTAATAACGCCCTTCTCAATCAGGACTATTCAATGCCCGTAGCAGAAACCGCATCCACCTTTAACGAGGTTCTTGTAGTCAGCACCGCCATTGCCGAAAGCACCGAGAGGGAAGAGAAGCTTGCTCTTATCGAAAGTCAGCTCCAGGATGCAACTCAGATCATCGTTGACATTTATTCTCGCTATACCTTCGAGGCTTCCGTATTCGAGAATAGACCCACAGAGTTTATGAGCGCAGACCGCTTCTGCGAGCTTATGCTCGCCGCCCAGGAAAAGGCGTATGGCGACGGCCTTGATAAGGATATCCGCCACCCCTATATGTGGGTATGCAAGGGACATTATTATAGCGGCGGCCTCAGCTTCTATAACTTCCCCTACGCATTCGGCGGCCTCTTCGCTCGCGGCCTTTACGCTAAGTACCTCGCAGAAGGCAAGCCCTTCGTCGATACTTACAAGGCCCTCCTCCGCGCAACCGGCACATCAACAGTAGAGAACGCCGCAAAGATCGCAGGCGTCGACCTCACAAAGAAATCCTTTTGGGAAGCCGGCCTCAAATCCCTCGCCGATCAGATCGACGAGTTCTGCGCCCTCGTTGATTATAAGGAATAATGACCGCGAGGTTTTAAGCAAAAACCGAAAAACAAAAATATAAGGAGAAAACAAATGAAAAAACAACTTTCTTATAGTCTGCTTGCTGTTTTATTAGTCGTTTTGATATTTTCCTTGTTTTCATGCATCGAAGAACCCGTCGATCCAAAAGAATGTAATCACGAATTTGGTGACTGGTATATAACAGTCAATGGCTCTTGTGCAAAGGGCGGAGAAGCAAAAATAGAACAGAGACACTGCCCTATTTGCGATAGTTATGAAGAAAGAACTTCGTATATTAACCATAATGTAGTTGCTACCAAGGGTGTGGACCCGTCATGTATTAACGGTGGCTGGACCGAAGGTTCTCATTGTTCTACCTGCGGCGAGGTGATCAAAGAACAAAAATATATTGATCCTATCGGACATACAGAAGTTATTGATGGATACATTGAGCCTACTTGTACTACCGACGGCTCAACGGGAACATGTTATTGTTCTACTTGCGGCGAAGTCTTAAAGCTCGAAGAACCCATCCCCGGAGGACATACTTCTGTAATCGATGCAGCCGTTGACCCTACATGCACTACTACCGGTTTAACTGAAGGCTCGCATTGTTCTGTTTGTGATGAGATCCTTGTAGAGCAAGAGGTTGTTCCCATGATTGACCACAATATAGTTGTTGATCAAGCTATAGCCCCCACTTGTACTGCTACCGGTTTAACCGAGGGCTTGCATTGTTCTGTTTGCGAAGAAATACTTTTAGAGCAAGAATCCATTCCGGCGCTTGGTCATACCGCTGCTGCTCCCATTATAGAAAAAAATATCGATCCTGACTGTGAAAACGGCGGCTCATATGAATCCGTTGTACACTGTTCTGTTTGCGGTGAGGAATTGAGCCGTGAAACTGTTACTGTTGACGCGCGCGGACACACCGAGGTTGTTGATGCTGCTGTTGTACCTACATGTACTGCCACAGGCTTGACCGCGGGCTTGCATTGTTCTGTTTGCGAAGAAATACTTTTAGAGCAAGAATCCATTCCGGCGCTTGGTCATACCGCTGCTGCTCCCATTATAGAAAAAAACATCGATCCTGACTGTGAAAACGGCGGCTCATATGAATCCGTTGTACACTGTTCTGTTTGCGGTGAGGAATTGAGCCGTGAAACTGTTACTGTGGACGCGTTTGGACACACTGAGGTTGTTGATGCAGCCGTAGAACCTACTTGTATAGTTACTGGTTTAACTGAAGGATCTCATTGTTCTACTTGTGATGAAATTTTGATAGAACAAACAATAGTTGATGTTATTCACCACAATTATGTAAATTACGTTTGCTCTGTGTGCGATTATGTATTAACTGTAACACCTGACAAATATTTCAAGTTTACATTGAAGTCAAATGGTACATACTCTGTCAAAGTACATAATAAAAACGACCTTCCGAATATGATCATAATACCTAGTACTTATAACGGAAAAGCAGTCACATCTATTGATTACGGGGCATTCATAAATTGCTCTAACTTGCATGGTATAATAATACCTAGTAGCGTTACTTCTATTGATGAGCGTGCATTCACTGGGTGTTCTAGCCTTGCTAGTATAGAGATACCTTGTAACGTGATTACTGTTAGAAGTTTAGCATTTTCTGGATGTATTAATCTTGAAAAAATAGTAATTTCTTCTAGCGTCACTTCTATCGCTGATGATGCATTTTACTCTTGTGGTAATATAAAAGAATTAGAAGTTGATAAAAATAATACCGTGTACCACAGTATTAACAACCATCTGGTCGAAACCGCCACTAATACCTTGATTTTAGGAAATTCCTATAATATTATTCCTGCTTATATCACTGCAATTGGAAATTACGCATTTGAAAACAATGATAATATTTACGAAATTGAAATACCTAAAAATGTTGTTTCTATTGGTGAAGGCGCATTTGCTTTTTGTGATAATCTCAGCGTAGTAACATTTGCAGAAAACAGTAAGATACTTTCTATTGGCGTTCGTGCATTTTACAAATGCAATAACCTTATTAGAGTGACTGTTCCGTATAACTCTATTTCTATTGCCTCGGAAGCATTCAAAGAAACTGGATATTATAATGATGAGTCTAACTGGGTAGATGGTGTTCTTTATATTAGAAATCACTTGATTGAAGCAAAAAGTGATATATCTGGCGAATATGTTGTGATAGATGATATAGTTACTATTGCAGATTGTGCATTTAAAAATTGTTACGATCTTACTAGCGTAATCATTTCCAACAAAGTTACCTCTATTGGCTATAGTGCATTTTATAATTGTAAAAATCTTATTAATGTGGTCATAGGTGATGGCGTAACTATCGTTGGCGATTATGCATTTTCCGGTTGCCCTATCAAAAATGCAACAGTTTCTACATCAACAATTTCCAGTATTCCTAAAGAAGTTTTGGAAACTGTTATTATCGCATCAGGAGAAGCCATTGAAGCTAATGCATTCGCAAATTGTACAAGTTTAACCAGTATTACTTTTTCTTCTAGCTTGCTTAGTTCTATTGGCGAAAATGCATTCTATGGTTGCACAGGACTTAAAGATGTATATGTTTATTCTTATACACGTTGGATGGAGATAGACTTTGATGGTGTAGATGCGCGTCCCAATATTTATGGAGCATTACACTTTATTGATTCGTATGGAAATGAAAAAACGGATATACACATTGAAAAAGACATTCCAAAGTACTCTTTCTTCAATGCAAAAAATATAACAGAATTAAATCTTCTTAATGGTGTTGCTTATATAGGAAACTTTGCATTTGAAAATTGTACTAACCTTACAAGTATAGTAATGTCTGACAGCGTTACTTATGTTGGAGATGCTGCATTTCGAGGTTGTGATAATCTTACAAATGTTGTTCTTAATGATAATGTTACGCATATCGGTTATTATGCATTCTACAACTGCACCAATCTTACAAGTGTAAGAATCGGTGATAACGTGACACACATTGGAACACATGCATTTTCTGGCTGCCCTATCAAAAAAGCAACAATCCCTACAATAGCAATACCATATATGGAAAAAGGCTCCCTTGAGACTGTTATTATCACATCGGGAGAAGCTATTGAAGCTAATGAATTTAAAAATTGTGATAATCTATCGACAATCACTATGGGAGAAAGTGTTAGCAATATAGGTGACTATGCATTCTATGATTGTGCAAATCTTGTTAAAGTTGATATACTTTGCGATATTGCTACCATTGGTGCTGATGCATTTACGAACTGTCCGATAACTAGTGCAACAATTCCTACAACTGCCATGTCAGCCTTTCCAAAAGGAACGTTGGAAACTGTTGTCATTATAGGTAACGGATCTATTGCTAACTACTCGTTTAGAAATTGCAAAAGTCTTGCTAGTGTAATCATTGAGGATGGTGTTACTTCTATTGGTTATTCTGCGTTCTATGATTGTGGTAGCCTTACTAGCGTAGTGATTTCTGATAGCGTTATCTCTATTGGCGATGGGGCGTTCATGTATTGTTCTAGCCTCACCAGCGTGGTGATACCCGATAATGTGGCTTCTATTGGTAGTTATGCGTTCTATAGTTGCTCTAGCCTCACCAGCATGGTGATTGGTAATAGCGTTACTTCTATTGGTTCTGGTGCATTCCAGTATTGCTCCGGCCTAACCGAAATCGTGATACCTGATAATGTTACTTCTATTGGTGATTATGCATTTTACGATTGCTTTGGTCTCACAAGCGTCGTGATCGGTAAGAGTGTTACTACTATTGGTGATTGGGCGTTCAAGTATTGCTCTAGCCTTGCCAGCGTAGTGATTTCCGATAGCGTTATTTATATTGGCGATGGGGCGTTCGATGGTTGTGATAAAATCACTTATGCTTCTATTCCCGGAATTGCAATTTCTTGTATTCCAAAAACAAGTCTTCAAAGCATTGTTATAACTTCTGGCAATATTTGTAATTCTGCATTCTGGAGATGCTCTAGTCTAACTAGCGTGACGATTGGTGATAGTGTTGCTTCTATTGGTTCTTATGCATTCTATGAGTGCTCTAGCCTTACCGCGATTGTGATACCCGATAGTGTTACTTCTATTGGTGGTTCTGCATTCTTTTATTGCTCTAACTTAAAAGATGTATATATCACAGATATTGAAGCTTGGTAAAATATAGATACAGATAGCTACGGTTATGTTAACTATTATGGAACCTTACATATTTTAGACAATGAAGGCAATGAAATTACAGATTTCGTAATTTCAGATAGTATTACATCTATACCCGAATCTGCTTTCGAAAATG
>JAZTXP010000060.1:0-3807 GCA_045636465.1 Eubacteriales bacterium | reverse complement strand
TATGGGATAGCCGTTTGCATCATAGGAAATGGCGCTTCCCTTGTATGAGTGCAGCCTATCCTTGACGGTAGTGTCATATACGTAAGCTTCGGTAGTAGGTGTTCCGCTGACAGCTCCTGTGGTATAAGCATACGCCTTGGCGCTTGTTATATTACCACTTCCATTATACTCGTAAACGAAGGTTTTGTCAAGAGATTTGTTATCCTCACGGACAAGCTGACCGAATGAGTCGTACTCGTAAGACAGGCAGCGATTATGGGTTGAGGGCAGGATTTTCTCCTGCCCTCGGTTGTTATTATTCAATTATTTCTGCGAATTTTGTATATGGCAAATATACAATTTCATACGTTTCGCCGATTTTCATTTTTTCTCCAGACCCTTTTATTATCAGTGTTATTTCTTCATTTGTTCCATTAATTCGGATTATAGGACCGCTTCTAGAAATCGACACACCACCTTCCGGATAGTATTCACGATCAAAACCTATGAGTTCACCTTCAATATAAATTGGACCTCCATTTGATTCTAAATACTTATAATCCTTACGGCACAGATGAATAGTGAAAATAAGAATTCCGAAGATAATAGTAATACCCAAAATAACTATTAATAGCAACTTTCTTTGATACGCATCGTATTTTGAAAAATTTACAAAAGCAATAATTGTTAGTAAAACTATGCACAAAAATAAGATAATAGCAGATAGTGATTCAAAAGCAAAGCACTCGTATAAGTGTTTAATTAACTTTCTTTTTGCTTCTTCCATTTTAGTACGCTCCTGCAAGATATAATATTAAATCGTTGTATGCTCCAGACTTAAACTTTTTGTAAAATTCACTTAAGAATCCTCTAACGGCAGGTTTTATATAATCCGGCAACCAAAATGTAACTGTTCTAAAATGAATTTGAACAAAGTAATCCATACCATGTTCTTTAGATAAAGTCTCACCTTCTAACAATACTTTATTCGTTATAGTATTGTATGCAGGTCGCACAAATATATCTATACCAATCTTAAGATCTTCGCCTAAAGGCAGTGCACCAACTACTCCTCCAAATACAAAGGCTCCCATGTATTCTATAACATTTCCGCCTTTTTCGCCAAAACAAACACGAGCAACTATATCGGATATACCTTTACTTACAATAGATTTTAAGCCCTTCTGTAAAAACGTTGTTCCGATTTTAGCAGCAACACTTCCGGCTCCACCACCAAAGGCGAGGCCTACCGCACCTCCGATTATGCCGCCAAACAGGGCGCCCATCACGATTCCCCGAGTAAGGTCATCTGCTCCTTGTATATATGCGGAACATCCACCTATAACTCCGCCAACAAATGCTCCGATTGCTACACCTATTAAAAGTGCACCAATAACAGAATTGCCATTCGGATCACTGTAATTCACCGGGTCATTATTGCAGTAAGCGTAGAGGTTAAGGCCGCTGGGAGTATCGGGATCTAGGTAGGCTGTATCATCGGGGGAGATGAATCTACGCCACGCGGGGTTATAGTAACGCGCGTTCAGGAAGTAGAAGCCCGATTCTGCATCGAAGTAGTAGCCTCTGTAACGGATAGGATTCGCTTTTGCTATAGTCAAGTTACTGGAGCTTGAGATCGTACAATTGCCCCACGCATCATAACTATAGTTTGCAATTCTGGTGCCTGAAGCGTTAAAAATGCCAATTACATCCCCTTTGATATTTTTATCAAAGTAGAAGGTTTCCTCTGTAGTTCCTCTCTTTTGAATTGCTCCTATTATTCCTGATTCATCGTAGAGATAGGTTATATCTCTGGTGCTTGAGCCACCGCCGGTGTATGTGTATCTTTCAACACAGGTTTCATGAATCAACCTTCCGCTTGTATCATAGTCGTAGGTTGTAGTATATGTGTAAGAGTAATCGCTTGTGGAGCCGGGGTTAGGGTCATAGGAATAACTCTTTGACAGTATTATTCATATCTGTCATAGATGAAAGTTGCATTCTGTATAAAGCTAGTCTATTCGAAGACAAGTTCACCTTATTTAATTTATGAAAGAGATTTTCTATTTTTTAATACTTTGTTAAATTTCTTGATTATTTTACTCGAATCCACACCGAACCAAAATATTTTTTGATCATTAAAGAAAATTTCATTATTTTCATTTATCAAATAAAAAACTATAAATGTATCCTCACCATTGAAAAACAATAAATCCTTTTTATTAAATCGTTCATTTGTATGCCCGATAACAATTAATGTTTTCTTTTTTGGAAAAATATTTTTAGTGTTTTCATAAAATACATCTAACAAAGATTCTATATTGTTACCATTAATTTCTTCGTCACAAAAAATAACGTATCTTCTTTTAAGAACCTTATAACACTCAAAAGGTAATTCTATTTTTTTTGTTTGTGGATACTCTTCAATTAATTTGTCTTTAATAATCACAATTTTTCACCTCAAAAATAGGGATATGAACAGTAACCGCCGAAAAGAGCATTGCTAAAATAAAATTCTTCCAATTCATACTACTCCAATCAAATTTTCTTGCAAAGTTTACAATTCCTGATAATCCTGCACCAATGGCTGTTTGTAATAAAATTTTTTGTCCATATGGCTTTGTAAATATACTGAAGAATTTTTGCGGCTTAAACCAACCACTATTTGTAGGAATCAGTTCTGCACCTAACCAATTTCCTGCTAATGTAGTAACAAAGTTGATTCCAAACTCAACAGCTGTTTGCCAACCTTTTACTTTTTCCCCTCTAATAAGCGTTTCAAGGGTATCAACACCTGTTTGAACGCCCGCTCCAATTACCGCGGCGAAAGCGAACGAAGCTCCACCTGTAAACGGAGATAAACATAATGCTAAAGCATTTGCGCCGGAACCTAAAGCAGCACCTGCGACGCCACGCCACAATTCACTACCAGTTTCGCCAGCAAGTGCGTTGGAAGCTAATTGAACTACTCCACCAAAAAGCACTGCTGCGGATACGATTCCTACTATAGCCCAAATACCAAAAGTTGTTAAGGCGAAATGCCCGCTCGGATCGGAGTAATTTACAGGATCATTATTGCAGTATGCATAGAGGTTAAGACCGCTGGGAGTATCTGGGTCTAGATATGCCGTATCATCAGGGGAGATGAATCTGCGCCAAGCGGGGTTATAGTAGCGCGCGTTCAGGAAGTAGAAGCCGGATTCTGCGTCGTAGTAATAACCTCTATAACGAATAGGATTGTATCCGGAGAAGTTGTTACTCGAAAGTGTCGTGAGCTTCGAATTACCCCAAGAATCATAACTATACTTTGCATTTTGGGTGCCTGAAGCATTATAAATTCCGATTACGTCACCTTTGATATTTCTGTCAAAATAGAAGGTTTCGGTCGTTCCGTTATAGGTCTGAACTGCTCCAACGACTCCTGATTCATCATAGAGATAAAGGATATCTCTGCTAACCGAGGTGAAGTCATTATAGGTCTCGGTCAGATTTTCTCTAATCAGTCTACCGCTTGTATCGTAGGTATAGTTAGTCAGAGACATCGTTACGTAAGATGCCAAAGATTGTGATCCCTTCATAAAGGAATATCTCTTGGAGATACGCCTGCCGTAGCCATCGTAGGTGTAAGTATAAGTGCTTGTACCTGCCAAGGTCGATGCTCTTTTGTAGGTTGTCAGCTTATCTTTTGTCCAAGTAAAGGTGTACGTAATACCGCCCGACTTGAAGCTTATGGGATAGCCGTTTGCATCATAGGAAATGGCGCTTCCCTTGTATGAGTGCAGCCTATCCTTGACGGTAGTGTCATATACGTAAGCTTCGGTAGTAGGT
>JAZTXP010000059.1:0-17714 GCA_045636465.1 Eubacteriales bacterium | reverse complement strand
TTCGACTTGAATGTGTTATGCACGCCGCCAGCGTTAATCCTGAGCCAGGATCAAACTCTCTAAAAAATTATATCTTAAATCTCAAGGCTATTGCCCCAAGACTCAAAACCTTTTTCAGAGCTATTTATCTTAGCTTCTTTTTACTTTTTTGAGTTTCTCAATGTGTTTCATTAACGAGAATTTGCACAAATTAGTGCTTAAATTCTTTTTTCTTCGTTGTTCAATTTTCAATGATCAATTTTGCAACCGTCGCACCTGTCGGAGCGATAATCGCTTGTCTATTATACAATATTTTTTTTCAAATGTCAATAGGTTTTTAAAAGTTTTTTTAATTTTTTTTAATTTTCTTTTGATCACCCTTTTTCGGTGTGATTTTTCGCCCGTTTTTCCAATTTGTATATAATATATTAATGTAGATTATCAAAAAAGCCAAAGAAAGGATCTTATCTATTTTCGTTTTTCGTCATAAAAGCTCCCCAAAAAATCTAAAAATACAAAATACGATATTTTTTTGCTGAAAATATATTGACAAATTCTATATCGCTGTGCTATACTTTTTTCAAATCAAAGATTCAATGAAGGAGGAATCTTTACATGATACTTTACGAAGAAATTTATTTTGAGTTTAATGTTATCGGAATAAAGTCCGATATGATACAATTCATCAACTATATAAAGTCCGGCGAGCTGGATGACATCCTGGAGATCACAAGCGATCATATCTTCTACGACGATGACTATGATCAAACCGCTATGCACAAGGAATGCAGAGTGATTATTTCCAACGAGGACTACGGCATTGAGATGCCCGAGCTTGATACCGATGAGCTTCTTGACGAGCTTTGTAAGGCAGGCAGAAAGCTACACATAAGCGGCGCCATCTACGATATCGACAACGAGGAATATCAATTTATTTCCGAGGCAGGCAATAATTATTATATCAACGCAAGAGATGTCCGCTTCAACGAGGAGCCCCTAGAGGACTGACACCTCCAAAAAAGTCAGCATCTCAAACAAAAAGCATCTAAGCCTCAATTATTCATACAAAAGAAACAGACATACAAGAACGACATCCTGTATGTCTGCTTTTTTTATATCTACGTGTCTTAACCGCGTCGCTTTAGCAAAATCAGATCACAACGAATGTGCAAGAGCCGGGAGCAACCTTGTATTCGCCTGCAGGAACGCTGTTACCGCACAGGCAAGGAAGCTCGTTGTTCTCACCGAGGGTGAGAGGTCTGCCGTTAAGATACATAACCTTGTTTCTCATATTGCCATTACCGGAAAGCTCATAAACGGTAGCCTCGGTAGGAAGACTGAGAGTTGTTTCATCTGTGAGAGAATTATTAATTACGAGATAGCAATAGCCGTCCTTGCCGTCCTTGCGAGAGTGACAGTAAACGTGCGCGCCCTCCACACCGGGGTTCTCTACTCTATAGGCGGTATTGCCAACGAGTCTGTTCCAGAGAAGAGCCGCAAAGTAATTGGGACGAGGATCGAAGGTTCCGTGCTGAAGGAAGCCGTAATCGGAGGATGCGAGGGTGTTATGGAAGATAACACCGTCGGTGATGGTAACGAAGCTGCCAAGCTCGTTAAGTGTTCTGAGAACGTCAAGATAGGTGGAAGCCCAGGTATCTCCGCCTCCGCCTGCGTCACCCGACTCAGTTACCCACATTTCTCCGCCGGGAATGTACTTGTCGCGGGGAGCGGTGTTTGCCATACAAGTGCCGGGAGCTACTGCAAGATATGCGTCTGTATGAGCAGCCTCTGCGGGCCAATGTCCCTGAGGCATTATAGATGCAAGACGCTCGGAAATTCCGTTATAATAGTGGTAGGAATATACATCCATGGGAACCTTGTGTCCGCGCATAAGATCGTGAACCGTTCCCATCTTCATCATATTGCCCATGCCGGAGCCCATCCTTGCCATAGGAGAGGTTGTATCGGTCTCCTCGGTAAGACCTGTGTTACAAGGGCCAACGATAAGACATTCGGGGTAGTTCTCCTTCACCCAGGCGTTTGCAATATCCTGGTCGCGAACGTAGTCTGCGAAATCATACTTAAGAGGCGCACCTGAAACCTGAAGCATATTAGGCTCGTTCATAAACTCAAAGGCGTCGATCTTGCCGCCTACAGAATCGGTGAGAGCGAAGAGCTTTTTGATCTGAGTAAGATCAATAGGACCGTCGTCCTTATGGTCGCCCTGACAGTTGCTGGCGGAAACAAGAAGCTTTGCGCCAAGGAACTTACAGAAATCAAGAACTCCTACCCACTGATCACGGGTAAGAACACTCTGATATCCCTCGGGAGCGATACCGCCTGTGAGGCCGTCGAAGTCGTAGTATGTCTTAGTTGCCCAGGTGCCCGAAACTCTTACCCAAACGGGGCCGAATTCCTTAGCAAGAGCGCGAAGCTTTTCGTTATAGAGGTCGATAGGGGGATAATACTGCATAAGCCCTGCAAGAGCTGTGTGATTTGAGAAGCTGTCGATCTTGGGGAACTCCTCTGTTCCTGCGATCTGACCCTCACTATAAGCCTTCCAGAAGGTACCGCCCGTAACCTCGGTCATCTCTACGTTGTAGGACATAAGACGTGGGTTGAATCTGCGGATCACATCAAGACCGCTGTTTTTGATCTCAAGATAATGAGCCATTGTATTTTTCTCCTTTTATTAAGTGTTTTACATTATTAAGTATTTTGTATTATCAATTTTAACATAACAAAGAACTCTATTCAAGGTGCAATTTTTTTGCATCTGTACCTTTTCATTAAAAATTATTTTTCTGCATACGGGCTCTTCATCAACACGATGAGCATATCCGCCATCTCCTCAATAGTTTTTTCATAATTCGTAGAACCCCAGTAAAAGATCAAGCCGATAAGTCCGCTGATATTGAATATAAGAAGCTCCTTTTCTGCGCTACCGTATATACCCATCAAGTGCTTGACGTGTACGTTTTCCTTGTTAACATATTCCAGAACTCTGTCCATAAAAAGGCCTATGTGATTGCCCCTGCCAAGAAGGTTGAAGAAATCACACTCCTCTTTTATGAACTCCAGTATTTGGCAAAAGCCCCTCCGCCCTGTTTTTGACCGATAGGTCTCGGAGGCGAGAAGCTTATGGTCGATAGCGGATATGAGACAATCCTGCTTAGTCTCGAAGAGGCGGTAAAATATTCTGCGGGTGATTCCCGCCGCCTCACAGATCTCAACCACCGATATCTTATCAAGCTCCTTGCTCTTCATTAGCCCGAGAAGAGCATCCTCAAAGCGCTTTTGTTGATTTGCGGTTTTTTCCGTAACACATTTTAAGTACACGTCAGGCTCTCCTTTTTTGATTTGGTACAGTTGTACCTTTATTATAATTCATTTTAAGGTGTTTGTCAATATATCAAATTAAAGTAAAAAAGCTTTTTTTAATCCAAAGTACTGGCTTTTTGTCGATTTGCAACAAAATACAGCGCTTAAGTCTTTTAATTTAGGTACAAAATATAATAAAGTGTACCTTTATTTTACGTGATAGGTTTGATATAATATAAGTGGCAAAAACCATAAAAACTTAATAAGGAGAAAAAACAATGTCAAAGAAAACAGTACAACTTGACGAAAACGGACTCCGTAAATTTGGCATGCGAGACAAGATATCCTATGCTGCAGGCGACTTCGGCTGTAACATGAGCTTTGCTCTCGCAGGTACATGGTTCACACTTTTCTGGACCCAGTACATGCATATTGACGAGATCCTATTTGCCGGCCTTCTCATCGCCTTCAAGGTATGGGATGCCATTAACGACACTCTTATCGGCGCTATCATGGACGCCTCCAAGAAGCAGTACAAGAGAGGTAAATTCCTTTCTTACATATCCTTCGGCTCTGTTCTTCTTGCAGCGGCTGCCTGCCTTTGCTTCCTTCCCATTCAGGGCGCAGACATGCTCATTAAATGTATAGTTTGCACCGTTGGTTACGTTTCCTGGGATGCAGCTTACACTATCGTAAACGTTCCTTACGGCTCAATGCTTTCGGTTATCACATCCGAACCCGGAGAGAGAGCTCAGCTGGGTGCGTGGAGAAACATCGGCGCAATGCTCGCCAGCCTTCCCATTGGTATCGTTCTTCCCATGTTCCTTTATGATGAGAACGAAAACCTCATCGGTGATCGCCTCTTCCCCGTTGCTCTTGTTCTCGGCGTAATCGCTCTTATCGCATTCCGCTTCATGATCAAGACAACCGTTCAGAGAGTTAAGACCGACGTTAAGGTTTCCGAGGAGAAGTTCAACTTCTTCAAGTCTATCGGTACATTCGCAAAGAACCGCCCCGCAATCGGCGCAACACTTATGCCCGTTGCAATGTTCATTGGTACTTACGGCGCGGCTAACGCTACCACCGTTATGTTCCAGTCTTACTTCCAGAACACAGAGATCTCCGGTCTTATGACTATCGTAGGCTATCTTCCTATGTTCCTCTTCATCCCCTTCATCAAGCCTATCGCTACAAAGATCGGTAAGAAGGAAGGAACAGCCTTCGGTCTCGTATTTTCCATCATCTCCTGCGTGCTTATGGTTGTTCTTCCCATCACTCCCGATATGAACGGCATTATGCTTTATATGGTGCTTCAGCTTCTTAACGGTCTCGGTATGGGTATCGGTATGTGCGTTGGTAACGCTATGATGGCAGATGCTATCGACTACAACCAGTGGAAGACAGGTAAGCGCGAGGAAGGTATGACATACGCAATTCACTCCTTCTTCAGAAAGCTCGCTCAGGGCGTTGGCCCCTCTATCGGTCTCGTTCTTATGGTAGCTCTCGGCTACGATGCAGACCTTGGATCGGCTCAGCTCCCCGGAGTTCCTCTTAAGATTCGTTATCTCGTTGCGGCAATGTACCTTGCTTCCGCTATTCTTATGTACATTGGTACTGCGGTAGTATACAACCTTGACAAGAAGACACTTGCTAAGATGAATGCAGAGCTTGAAGTTGTACGCGCAGGCGAAGCAAAAGCAATCATTCCCGAAATAGACAGATAATTGCGACAAATTGTAATCTATAATTTACAAAAACCCGACTTTTTGTCGGGTTTTTCTTTTTTTATAACAAAATAGCATATTTGAAGGAAGAGTATCGTTTGCTTTTGAGACATTTTTTCATTTTCAAGACTCATTCAACTTTATCCAGTGTGACAGCCCCCTCTTATAAAAGCGGGGCGAATATCTTAATAAGATTTCGTATAGCCCACTCAATCGGCGTGAGCCTTGCCTCCTTATCATCGCGAAAGTCGGACTCCCCGACAGTTTCAAGATAGCATTTTTTTGCCTCCTCAATCACGGGGGAATCTATAACGAAAATACCGTCCTCAAAATGGTGCATCAGGCTTCTGTAATCCATATTGACCGTTCCAACTACCAGATATTTATCATCGGAGATCAGAGTTTTTTCGTGAATAAATCCGGGTAGATATTCATATATCTCGACGCCGGATTGCTTCAGGTAAGGATAGGAGCTTTTTGTCATTATCTTCACTATCTTCTTATCGGCGATTCCGGGAGTTATAATGCGAACCAAAACTCCGCGGCGTGCTGCCTTGCAGAGTGCCTCAGTAAGCTCATAATCAATGATCAGATAGGGAGTGGTTATCCAGATATATTCTTGAGATTGGTTGATTATGTTGAGAAAAAGGTTTTTGCCCGATTTTTCTCTGTAAATGGGTGCTGGACCCGAGCCAAAAGGAACGTATATTCCTCCGTCTGAGAGGCTGGCATTATCGGTATTATCCACAAACGACAGATAATCAGAGACGTCGCCTGAAGTAAAATCGTAGGCCGACAGGAAAAGGCGAACAAGACCGCGGACGGCATCTCCTTCAATACGTATACCGCCATCCTTCCAATGACCGTACTTTTCCTTCAGATTCACATACTCATCGGCGATATTGACTCCACCGGTAAACCCCACCTTACCATCGATAACCGCAATTTTTCTGTGATCTCTATTGTTATGCATCGAGGACGCCTTGGGAGTTACTCTGCCAAAGCGAAAGGCGGATATACCCTCTTCCCGAAGGCGACGCTCGTACGCCGAGGGGAGCGTTTGCATACAGCCTATATCATCGTAAAGCAGCCTTACCTCTACTCCCTCACCGATCTTTTCCCGAAGGATACTGTGTATCCTCGACCACAGCTCTCCTTCCTCAATGATAAAGTATTCGAGAAATATGAACTTTTTCGCCGAGGAAAGATCGTCTATCAATGCTTCAAAATAACTCTCGCCCGAGGAAAAGAAGCGGGAGCAGGTATTGGAATAAGCGGCTGCCAGGGGATCGTCGGAAAGCAAGGCTCGCACCTTGCCGTAGGATTTGCGAGGAATATCCGCCGCGGGCTCTCGGGATAGATCAAGACTCAGGGCATAATTCCACAAGCGCTCCGACTCTTTCTTTGACAGCCTTCTGTCATAAAACAAGAAGTAAAGCACCACGCCGGCAATGGGGATCGCCATAACCGCAAGCCATGTCAGCTTATACTCGGGATTTGCCTCGCGGTTTATGAGATGAACGAAGCCGATCACGTCTAAAATTAAAACGGCGGCTGTGGTTACCAAAAAATTCTCCGCTATAACGTAAAGCAAGCGCTGAACAAGGATCACTTCTGTAAGAATTATCAGAAGAGTAATAAAATACCTCGAGAATATGAATCTGATAACCTGCCTGCCAAGGGTCATAACTCTCGGTAGCAGCCGTCGTTTGTTAGTTTTATCTTTCATTGTTATTTCTCCGATTCTTTTTTATTTTTTATGTCAAAAACTCGAAATAATCAATGAAAATGTAAAGTTAAATTGTCAATTAATAGGTTTTTATATCATTTGGGAATAGAGTCAATCACCTCGCGTATCATAAGTGATGTGTTCTCAAGCTCCTCCCAGAATTCGCGGCAGGACACTCTAAGTCCGCCTGCACCGAGGATGATATACTGCTCCTGCATATCCGAGGTGACTACCCTGACGGTATGCTTATCGGATATCTCGTAGGTGGTTTTCTCTATGTATGAGTCAGCGGTCTGCTTTTCCTTGGTATAGATGACCGTAACGCTTCCTATCTCTTCTACGCTGCCCTCGCTGCCCGCCCGCTTATATCCGTCAAATACCACGATCGCCTTGGATTTTCGGAAAGCGGTGTAATTGCACATTAAGCGTATTACCGTGTCGCGGGCAAGAGAAACATCTAGGTCCGCAAGTCTTGCGAGAGGGGGATTTGCAAATATGAAATTATATCCGTCAACCAAGACGTAATCGTCGCCGCGGGGCTTGATCTTACCCGGCTTCTGCGCCTTTTCCTTGGGGGCGGCATTTTCAACTCGCTCGCTTGCCTTACGGGGCTTGATCTTGCCGTAGGTAGCCTCAAAAATGCGCATAAGCTCCTTGTCCTCTTCAACAGTTCCGCGGTAATCAAGCTTCGCTCTTCTGACGGGAATGGAGTCCTCTGCGTCAGCCTCTCTGGGTCTTGGAGCGCCGCCGTCGCAACGGATATGCATCAGCTCGTCAGCCTCATTCCAGGGCACGGCATAGCCTGCTCCGCCCTTGCAGAATACAGAGCTGGCAGTGTGCCGCTCGTCAAGATCGGGATTGTAGCCTCTCTCGGATATAACCTCCTCCGCGTTATGGCAGGGAGCGTACGGGCCGATGGTCAGGGCAAGCTTACCCTCGCCGCTTGTATAGGCTCTCACCTCGGTTGCGTAGGAGCGCATTGTTTTTACGGGGGCATTACCCACCAGAATGGCGGTATCGCCCTCAAACTCGGGCGCCTCGCAGGTACCCTTCATATTGGTAATATCGGTCATCGCTCTGCCGAGATTTCCCTGAGGTATCTCCAATCTAAAATTGAAGGTGGGCTCCAGAAGCACCGACCTTGCCTTTCGCAGTCCCTGTCTCACCGCGCGGTAGGTTGCCTGACGGAAGTCTCCGCCCTCGGTATGCTTAAGATGGGCCTTGCCTGCGATGAGGGTAAGCTTCACGTCGGTAATGGGCGCGCCTGTGAGAACTCCCTTGTGGGCTCGTTCCTCAAGATGAGTTATTATCAGCCTCTGCCAATTCAAGGAGAGCGAATCGGTGTCACACTCTGTAGCGGTGACTATTCCCTCGCCTCTGGGCAGGGGTTCAATTCTTATATGCGCCTCCGCATAATGGCGTAGGGGCTCAAAATGTCCCGAGCCGATAACCGACTCCTCGATAGTTTCCTTATAAAGTATACTTCCCTCGTCGAAGGAGACCTCGATGCCGAAGCGATCGGCAATCATACGACGAAGAACCTCCAGCTGTATCTCGCCCATCAGCCGAACGCGAATATCGTGGGTCTCGGGCTCATAGGAAAGAGCCAGGGCAGGGTCCTCCTCCGCAAGCACCATCAGCTTCATATAGGTCTCATAGGCGTTTACTGTCTTAGGAAGGATAATTCTGTAGTCAAGAACAGGGGTGAGGGTCGCCTCGTCACTTTCAGCCAGACCTATTCCCTGACCCACGTAGCAGGAGGAAAGACCCAAAACTGCCACTACCTGACCTGCGTGGGCTTCGCCCGCGCTCTTGTATTTATCTCCGGAATAAAAGCGGATCTCCTCCACCTTCTCGGTGATCTCCGCGCCCTCTTTATTTCTAAAAGAAAGAACATCCTTATTTCGGAGCTTACCGCCCATAAGCTTCATATAGGTGAGCCTTTTTCCCTGGTGATCTCGTGTTATCTTGAACACCTTCGCACCGAAAAGCTCCTTTGGATAATTTCTGTAGGGCGCGTATTTTATTAGGGTAGCAAGAAGCTCGTCCACGCCCTTCATCTTCAAGGCTGAGCCGAAAAGGCAGGGGAATATTCTTCTCTTCTTCACCGAATGAGTAAGCGAATCTACCGAAAGAGCGTCGGTGGCGAAAAATTCATCCATCAGCCTCTCGTCTGCCGAGGCAGCATTCTCATAAAACTCGGGGGTAGTATCGCTTGTAAAATCCACGCACCGTGAAGAGAGAACAGCCCTCAGCTCCCCCATTATCATATCCCGTTTTCGCTCGGAAATATCCAGCTTGTTCACAAAAATAAATGTAGGAACTCCCTTTGAGGAAAGGAGGTGCCAAAGAGTTTTTGTGTGAGCGGTAACACCGTCGGTTGCGCTGATAACCAAAATCGCCACATCCTGGATGGCAACGGCGCGCTCGGCCTCCGCGGAGAAATCTATATGACCCGGGGTGTCAATAAGAGTCACCTCGGTGTCGGCATAGGTAAAGAGAGCCTGCTTCGAAAAGATAGTGATTCCACGCTCGCGCTCAATGCTGTGAGTATCAAGATAAGCATCTCGCTTATCTACTCTGCCCAGGCGAGATATTACTCCCGAGGAATAAAGAAGCCCCTCGGAAAGGGTGGTCTTTCCTGCATCCACGTGGGCAAGAATTCCAAGCACCAATCTATTCATTATAGCTCTCCTTTCTGTTTTTGTTGTAAAATGTAAATTTTGGTTGTCAAAAACCAATAGGATCCAATTTCAAAATGCGAAAGTACAATCCGTTTTTTGCAAAATTATTAAAATTTGATTCTGAATGCCATCGTATTTTTTTATAAATCATCAAAACTCAACTTCAAACACGGCGGTATCGTCCTCGTCGCACTTATAATTCATATATTTGCCCGTCATTCTTATAGACGGCGCGTTTTCTTTTTTAACCGCGGTGGTTACGGTTTTGAGGTCTATTTCCTTTGCCACCTCAAGCAGCATCTGAAGAGCCTCAGAGCCAAGCCCCTTCCCCCAGAACTCGGGCAAAATACGGATAGCAACCCTCGCGCCGCCGATATAGTCAAAGCCGAAGATAACCGCCTCGCCTGCAAAGCTACCCTCGTATCTTATAGCAAAGGACATTGAAAGTCCCATATTCCGCTCTGCATCCATTCGGCCAAAGAAGGCAAGATCAGGGGCGTTTCCGTAATCCTCCTTATAATCATTGCCGTAAAGCTTATTTACTTCGTGATGACGGCAAAGCCTTGCATAATCGCCTGCGTCGTCCTCGGTTATCTCATCAAGGATTATCTTCTCCCCCTCAACGGTGGGAACACCCTCAATCATATCTATCTCGGTCACGGCGGAAACAACAAAGACCTCCCCCGACTCGTCCATAGGCCTAACATCGGTGAAACGGAAAGGCTCGGAAACCTCGCTTACGTCATCGGCATAAACGTCGATAAACGCGATGGGAAGCTCCTCTTTTATGGCGTATTTTCTTACCTCGTCGGCGGCCTTGCTTATTGATGCGCCCTCTCCAATGGGAACAGGACAAAGAAAAACGTAGTCATAGGTAAATATCCTTGCAAGCAGGCAGCCGTGGCTTACGGTGACGGCGATCTCTGCATTTCCGTCATCGCCCTCCATCTCCATATATCCCTTAAGCAGGCTCTCTATCTCGGAAAAGACGTGGTCTCCCGAAAATTCGTCTTTTGAGTCTTCGAGGAATTTTGCAAGAACCTCCTGATCGTCTAAAATCTTAAAGCTTATCATTTTTCAGCTTGGGGGCAGCGCCAAAAAGCACCGTCCTCATCTCCTTATCATCTTATATAGAAGGACTCCGCAATCTTGGTTTCCTCGTCATAAAGCTTTAGGGAAAGAGACAGGGTAAATATACCGTCCTCCTCGCCCCAGTCGAAGCTGTTCATTATGTACGAAGAAAGCCTCTTGCAGGTTTTGAGACCTACCTTACTGCTCTCGGCGCCCTTATTTTCCGCTACGGAATTCTTGAATTCAAATACCGCCAGATCTCCCTCTCGTCTGCCAATTACGGAAACTTCCTTTTCTATGTCGGCATACTTGTAGATGTTTGAGAAAATGTTATCCACAATACGCATCATATGGGGAGCATCGGTCCTTACAATGGACTTTCCGTCCATAAGCTCGTCAATATTGTAATTAACCTGATATCCGCTCTCGCCAAGAAGGAAAACATGCTCGGTAAGCAGCTGCTCAAAGAGAGTCGACGCGTTATATTCCTCCATGGTTATACCCTCGGCGCCCTTACCAAAGGCGCGAAAATATTTAAACATATCGTCGGATAACTGCTTCAGCCTTTGTACTGTCTTTTCCGAGGCGAGAACGTACTCGCGCATCTCCTCGGGGGGCAGGTCGGATTTCATAATATCCACGTAGCCCATAAGCACGGTAAGGGGCGTTCTTATATCGTGAGACATAGAGGTTATAAGCTCTGTATTCATCTGCAGAGCCTCCCTTTCCTTCTCAATATTATCAAGCATCGCCGACCTCATATTTTCAACATCATAAGAGAGCTTTGTCAGCTCATCAAAGCCGGTGGCAACGATAGGATGCTCAAGATGTCCTCCGGCAACCTCGTTGACGTCATACTGCAATCTGTTTATTCTGGCAATGAGCCTTCCAAAATGCTCTACAACGACCGCGCCGAGAACTATCATCGAAACCACGAAAGAAAGTACGTTAAGAATATCCCTCTGTAAATACTCGCTGTAATCGTATATCTTAACGTGTAGAGATTCTCCTCTGGAATCCGAAATGGTTTTAAGGTCAAGGATCTCCGCATGCTTGAGAATATCCTCGGAGCTTGGCTTTGAGAATACTCCGTCATCACCCGAGCCCTCGCCCGATTCTTCGTCGGACACCTCACCCTCGTTTACAGGAGGTTTTTGAGTTATAGAGGAGAAAATAATATCGTCATCCAAATAGACCTGAAGAAATACATATCTGTTATCACTGATCCATTCCTCCAGCTTATCCTTGGCATCCTCGCCCGTGATTTCGTTCGCATCTATGAAGCTCTGAAGATCCGAGAGCAGGTCCTCCTCGCGAGCGCTCCTATGCTCGGCATCAAGATAAACGCTGTTGATATAATAATCGGTCATCGCTCTTGAAGCAACGAAGATGAGCGTAGCGAAGAACGCGCCTATAAGTATCGCACCCACAAGGCCGAAATAAAGGGAGAATACCCTAGGAGATCCGTCCCTGCGCTTTGAGGTGAAATAAACATCGCCATCTATCATGATCATGCCGCGAATAGCCGAAGCAAGACGGCGGAAGGACTCCACTATAAGGTTGTCCCAAACCGTGGTAAAAAAGCTCCCGATCTTCAATAAAAATTCCTTTAGCTTGTTAATCAATCTGGTATCCCTTTCCCCAAATGGTTCTAATTATTTTAGGCTGAGAGGGATTGTCCTCCAGCTTTCTTCTGAGGGCGAGCATCTGCACGGTCACCGTATTATTCGCCGTTGAAAGCGCAGCCTCGTGCCATATATTTTCGTATATCTCCTTAGGACTGACAACATTCCCCTTATTCTTTGCAAGATATATAAGCACGTCTATTTCTCTTTCGCTGAGATTCAGAAGAGCTCCGTTTTTATAAGCCACTCTCGCCTCGGGATTTACAGCTACGCCGCCACCCAGTCGTATTTCTTCGCCCATGTTCTGAGGCTTGGTTTTATAGCTGGTATATCTTCTTATAAGAGCCTCCACCTTCATGAGCAATTCCTTCGAGGAGAAGGGCTTCACAAGATAATCATCGCCGCCGCCGGAGTAGGCCGCCTCCTTGTCCTCCTCAAGAGATCTGGCGGTGAGAAATAAGATGGGAATGGACGAAAATTTTCGTATTTCGGAGCAAGCCTGGATGCCGTCCATCTTAGGCATCATAACATCCATAATGCAAAGGTCGATCTCGGAGTTTTCCTTAAGCGTCGTCACTGCACAAAGACCGTCCGATGCGCTCACAACCTCATAGCCCGCATTCTCAAGAAGTATAGTCAAAATTTTTCTGATCTCCGCCTCGTCATCTACTATAAGTATTCTCATTTTGCCTCCTATCTGTTTCTTCTTTATAAAGAAAACATGCGTTTTTTCTTATAATATGTAAACTTTAGTTGTTATTTTCCTGTTTTTTGGCCTTTTCCACGTACGCGACTCTGTATAGCGCGCCGATAGCCATACCACCGATCATATTTCCTATCGCAACGGGAATGAGATTCTTTAAGAAGCCGAGAAGTATAACCGAAAGCTCCTCTCCGCCGTGATACATAGCCGATGAAAAAGCTCCCGCGGTGAGGAAATATATATTAGTGATAGCATTCTCAAAGCCTGCTACCACGAACACCACAATAGGAAAATACAGCGCCATAAATTTACCTGCCGCACTCTTTGCAACCACCGCGGACCAAACGCCCAAGGTTACCAGCATATTGCAAAGAATACCTCTTACAAGAGCCTGGAAGAAGCCCATCTCAGCCTTGACAACCGCCGTTTCCACCACCGACTCGCTGATGACCTCCAAGGCGCCCGAGCCTGCCGTAAGAGCGGCAATAAGAAACGCTCCTGCAAAGTTGCCTAGGAACACAAGTCCGTGAGTTTTCAAAAATTTAGTCCACTTCACCTCGCCCGCAAGTACAGGCATCGAGATCAGTGCGTTGCCCATAAACACGTCAGCTCCCGCAAGGGTGGTCAAAATAATTCCCATCGGGAAGATTAGCGCACCGATCAGCCTCGAGCCACCGTAGAAGCAGCCGAAGGCAAAGCCTATTGAGCCAAATGCGGAGAAGATTCCGCCGAACAGCGACAAAACGAATAGCTGATGCGCCTTTCTCGAGGTCTTTTCCCTCGCCGTCTTAAAATATTCTTCATTTCTTTCAAGTATAGTTCTCATATTCTCTCCTGAGTTGTAAAATCGGGATTCGGGCAATGCCTTACTATAGGCTTGTCCATCCTTAACGGTATATTTACCTATTATATAGTATACCACACGAAGGCGGCTTTTTCAAGTAATAAAAAATTAATATTTATTAATTTTAGGTTAAGATATTGTAAATACCCCCTTTTCAAACGGCAAAAAATGTGCTAAAATAAAGGAGAAAGGGGGCTGAATATGAAAAAACTGATACTTATTCTCGGCGATCTTGCCTCAGGCAAATCAACCACGGCAGATATTTTATCGAAAAAATACGCGATTCCCGCCTTAAAGAAGGACACCGTCAAGGAGATCTTAGGCGACACTATCGGTTTTGCTAACCGCGAGGAAAACCTCCGCCTCTCCCGCGCCACCTTTGAAATATTGCTCTATACCTTTGATAGAACGAGTCTTGCAGGCGGCGACTTGATACTTGAATCCAACTTCCGCGAGAGCGAGCTTGAAAGGCTCATCGCCCTTGCCGAGGAAAGAGGCTACTCTACCCTGTCTCTGCTCCTGACGGCAGATACAAGGATACTCTACCAAAGATACCTGAAGAGAATTAGCGAAGGCAGACACCCTGTACATCTGACCATAGATTTTGATAATTACGAGGGCTTCGTGGAATACGTTTTGCCCCAAAGGCGCGCGCCAAAGGGCGTACCTGTCATAAAAATCAACGCCGACGACTTCTCCTATCAGAATGACCCCGAGCTTTTCTCCCAAATTGATGAATTTCTGAATGATTAGAAAAATCTGACTAAAACCCTGTTTTTTTCCAAAAAAGCTATTGACAAACCAATCGCTCTATGCTAGAATATTTTTAGACTGAATCTAAAAGGCAAGGAGGCGAGGGTCATAACTAAGCAGCGCGAGACCATATTGCACATCATTCGCGAAGCGGATGAGCATTACACCGCAGACGAGCTTCTTAAAGAGGTGAAAAAGGTTATGCCCACCATCTCCCGAGCCACCGTCTATAATACCCTCCACTATCTTGAAGGGAAGGGCGAGATCCTCCGCATCACCGGCGAGGACGGCTGTGACAGATACGATAAAAGCCACATCCCCCACGGCCATCTTATCTGCCGCGAGTGCCACTCTATCAGAGATCTTGATCTGCCAAGGCTTCCCAATATGCTGAAGCGACAGATCGGCGCATACGATTCCTACGAATTAAAGGTCAGATATATCTGCCCCACATGCCGCGAAAAGAGCGAATAAAATCCTCAGAAACGGACTAAAATTAAAGAAATTAAAAAACAAAAATAAAAAAATAAAACAAAATTAATACAAATTTTGATGAGAAGAATTTTAGGTTCAGACGAAGAAAGCCGAGCGAGAGGAGCGATGGCGTAGAAACCTACGTCGAGCGACTTGAGTCGACAGATTTCTGAAGTATCAACCAAAATTATTCCATCAAAAAAAAGAAGGAGACAAAAACCACTATGAATCTCAAAGGCTCAAAGACAGAACAGAATCTTATGACCGCTTTCGCCGGTGAATCCCAGGCGAGAAACAAGTACACCTACTTTGCATCTGTAGCAAAGAAGGAAGGCTACGAGCAGATCGCAGCTATCTTCCAGGAGACCGCAGACAACGAGAAGGAGCACGCAAAGCTCTGGTTCAAGGCTCTTGGCGGACTTGGCGACACAGCAGCAAACCTTCTTGCAGCAGCAGAGGGCGAGAACTACGAATGGACCGATATGTACGCAACCTTCACGAAGGAAGCTGAGGAAGAGGGCTTCAAGGCTCTTGCGGCTCAGTTCAGAATGGTAGCAGCTATCGAGAAGACACACGAGGAAAGATACAGAAAGCTTCTCCACAACGTTGAGATGCAGGAAGTATTCGAGAAGGCTGAAATGACTATGTGGGAATGCCGCAACTGCGGTCACCTTGTAATGGGCAAGAAGGCTCCCGGCGCATGCCCCGTATGCGCTCATCCCCAGAGCTTCTTCGAGGTTAGAAAGGAAAACTATTAATAGTTTCCAAAGCCACAAAATATCAAAAGGCGAGATCGTAAGGTCTCGCCTTTTCTTTGCGCTTTACCACGCCTTTGTAAACCAAAGTTGTCTTATTGTCTTTTTTTGATACAATCTACCAACCGTTTATGTAATGGGGCATTGTAACACCGTAGACGGCTTTTTCTGTTTTCCGCCCTAGAATTTTCATTTAAGGCGAGGGTTGCCCCTCGCCTTGGCATCTTAAATAATCAAACTATTTGGATTTGATATTTCTATAGCCAAACAAGCCTGTGTAATAATATACTGTCACGCCGTTGTCATCGGAAATGTACTTGATCACAGGGAACTGTACGTTCGACGGCTTATCAATATACTCTCCGCTGCCATCGTTGGCTTCGCTTTCTTCGAAGCTAAAAATGTAATAATCAAGATCTACGTAAAGAGTTTCGAGATTATACGAAGGCTCTGTAATTTTAATGGAGAAATCAAGGCTGATTTTATAGGCATCCTTTTTATGAGATCTGTCATAGCCAATAGAATACCCTTTGCTGAAGTCGGTGTATGTATACTCGCTTTGACCGACGACCTCGTAAAAATCGCCATCTTTAATGCTGATCGTCGCGTCATCCTGCACAGGTCCGGGGCCGCTAAAGCATCCGGGCCAATAGGTTTTTGCTATACAAATATTGAAGTTGATAACCTCTCCGTATTCTACGTGATTATCGTATTCTACTGTTGTGCAGTAAGCGAATCCGTGATACGCATTACTTTGGCTATAATGCTTCACCGGCATACTGCAGCTCTGAAGCGAGGTGAGCAAAACCATAAAAACTAAAATCAAAGCTAATCTTTTTGTGCTTTTCATAATGTGTCTCCTTTAATGCTTTTTATCTTCATTTATATAATAGCATACATAATCCGTGCTGTCAATACCTGATTCTGAAGAAAAAGGCTTTACAATAGCACCGGGACCGGTAGTAAAATACCCGCACCCCTTGCATCTTATGCCAATTCCATCCGTGAGGAATATGTGGCTCTCATATCTGGTGTTTCCGCAAAAACAAGTTGCTTTGTGTTGCGTTGCAGAGTACTTCGCATACATAATATTGTATGTACATTCATGTTCAATTCGGAGAGAAGCATCCGAAAGACTTCCATAATTAGCTTCACGAATTCTAATATATACCGTATCTCCCTCTTTTAAATCCAATACCACAGTATACTTCAGGGAGGAGCCTACGTTTTTCTCATCTATCAAGGCGCGAAAGATAGGGAAAAATGCAGGTTTTTGTCCTCCCCTACTTATACATACCTTTATTTTTCGGAAAATTCTTCAACCTTTCCTATTTGTTTACAAAAAGTTCGCAATTTTAGCCCAAAAACCTTATTTCGATCTTTGTACCGATCTTTTCAAGCGCTTTTATCTGCCCACCGTTTATGTAATGGGGCATTGCAACACCGTAGACGGCTTTTTCTGTTTTCCGCCCTAGAATTTTCCTCTCAGGCGAGGGTTGCCTCTCGCCTCGTTTTAGTTATAAATTACTGTTCCGTCTTTGGATATTTGTCCGTCTGTACAATAAATTATGCAATCTAATGTTTCAGAACGCCAATTCGTCAACTTAATAATTTTATCCCACATTTCAACGGTTCCGTTGTACTTTATAGACTTCAAGGTTGATATACTTTGCCCTTCTATTAGATCATCGTAGAAGGCTTCAATGCCGATTTCAGTCACAGACCTAGGAATAACAAGCGTTTTAAGATGCATTGGAAGTGAGAAAGCACGATAGGAAATCGTCGTTACTCCATCCGGAATAGTAAATTCTGCATCTCTTTTACCCGAAACATAGGTGTGTAAGGTTTTCATATCCTTGCTGTATAGCACACCGTCCACAGAACACCAATAGGGATTTTCAGGGTCAACGGATATCCCCTCTAAATCCATACAAAAATCAAAAGCTGCGCCGCCAATATACTGTGTGGACTTGGGTATGTTCATTTCCTTAATACTCATACAATTCCAAAAAGCGCCAATATCTATTGTAGTTACAGTAGAAGGAATATTCA
>JAZTXP010000058.1:0-9778 GCA_045636465.1 Eubacteriales bacterium | reverse complement strand
CGATTACGGGGATTTCACGGTTAACAATGGGCAAAATAAGAGTTTTGCCGATAAGGTGCTTTGTATTTTCGTCATCGGGGTTAACCGCAACTGCGGTGTCACCGAACATTGTCTCGGGTCTTGTGGTAGCAATCTCAACGTATCCACTTTCACCCTTGATGGGGTACTTGATATGCCAGAAGAAGCCGGGCTGATCCTTATACTCAACCTCCGCGTCGGAAAGAGCGGTAAGGCATCTGGGACACCAGTTTATAATTCTGTGACCTCTGTAAATAAGGCCCTTGTCGTAAAGGTTAACGAATACCTCGCGAACTGCTCTTGAGCAACCCTCGTCCATAGTAAATCTCTGTCTTGACCAGTCGCAGGAAGCGCCAAGCTTCTTAAGCTGACCGGTGATTCTTGCCTCGTAGGAGTCCTTCCAGTCCCAAACACGCTGAAGGAACTTCTCTCTGCCAAGATCATATCTTGAAAGTCCCTCATCAACGCGAAGTCTCTCCTCAACCTTGATCTGAGTAGCAATACCCGCGTGGTCTGTGCCGGGAACCCAAAGGGTAGAGTAGCCCTGCATTCTCTTTGTACGAACAAGTATGTCCTGAAGAGTCTCGTCGAGAGCATGTCCCATGTGGAGCTGACCGGTAACGTTTGGCGGAGGAATAACGATGGAGAAGCTCTTTTTCTTCTCATCCTCGTCGGGCTTGAAGTAGCCCTTGTCGCACCAATCCTGATAAATTCTGTCCTCAAACAGCGCAGGATCGTAATTCTTTTCAAGTTCTTTTCTCATAGTAAGATCCTTTCTTTCGCTCCGCGAAAAATGAGAAATGAGAAATGTAAAATGAGAAATTAAGTTTCTCTCACCACATTTTTATTTTTCATTTTCGCTGGTTCATTTATATTTGTTAAATTTGTTTTTTATAAAAAGACATTAAAATTGTAAACTAAAATTTGCTTTATGAGGAAAATACACTCCTTACAAGCCAAACATACTAAGTCTCCCTGCGGAGGGAGGGGGACCGTCCTTGACGGTGGAAGGAGAGTGCGGAACGTTAAAGTCTGCTATCATTACAGCTTACTCATTCTCCCTCAGTCTCGCATACGCTCGACAGCATCTCGCTGCGGCTCATGTTTGCCGCTCGGGATAATACAATCGAAAATTACACTTGATGTACTAATCTAATGCATCTTCTCCTCGCTTGGCAATATTCTTAAGAATGCACGCTCGGGGTCTGACAGCCATTTAGGCTGTCATTCAATACCCTTACGCCACTACGTTACCTCCCGGAAGGAGCCTTTAAATTTCTCTTGCGGAAAGTGGCTCACTAAATAAGGTGGATAATTTCTTAGTAACGCCTAATCTAATCTATCTTTGACGGATTTCATTGCTACCTCGCCATTTATCATTCCTAATTTCTAATTTTTCATTTCTTTCCGCGAGGAAAGAGCAATTTCTCATTTCTAATTTCTCATTCCTCATTTTGTTTTTTACGCCATAAAAAACAAAAAATCCCTCGCAACGTATGCGAAAAGCACACATCACAAGGGGCGTAAAAAACAATCTACGCGGTACCACCCAATTTCAGCAGAAAAATCTGCCCTTCATTTCCATCCATAACGCGGACAAGCCGTCGGATTCTAATAAGCGCGCCGTTTTTTTGAAGGAAAATCCAAAGTCCAAAAACTCCAAACTCTAAACTTCCAAAAAACAAGCAAAGCCGCCGTTCTTTCCGAATACGATGGGCTACCTTCGAAGCCCCTCGCCGCAGACTCGCACCACCCGTCTGCTCTCTCAAAGCCGAAAAAGCTCCTACTCCTCCCAAAGAGGTAAAAACCTAAATACAAAAACCATTTTACCACAAACCACGGAGTTTGTCAATACTACCCGCGAAAATATTTTATATAGCAAAAAAATATTTTATTGAGCCTTTAACTTTCTTTTGCCAAGGAGAGACTCACTTTCATAGTACACTATGCCTTCCCTTGAGAGGTAGTGAAACGGCGTTTTGGTAGTGAATTGCATTAATAATGCAAGAGCCAAAACGTGCATTCCGTAGGAATATTGCCAAGCGAGGAGATGGAACATTCAATCAGTGCATCAAGTGTGATTTGTGCTCACATTATCCCGAGCGGCAAACATGAGCCCGCAGGCGAGACAGGGGGACTGCAGTCCTCTCGGCGTTGGCCGTGGCTCGTGTGCGAGCCGTACAGAGGACGACTTGGCGGTGGATGAGTAGTTGCATAAGAGTCTGCACCTACATCTAGTCAGGTGCTTCGCAATAATGTTGACCTACGGTGAAATGATGTTGCACTTTGTGCGAATGCCTTAGACAAGAGTATCATTCCAAACAATAAAAAGAGAGGCTGCCTCAAATAAAAGACAGCCCCTAAAGTAAAATCAATTATTAGAATTTATTCACCATCGCAAGGATTGTGCAAGAGCTTTACTCCCAAACAACAACCTCGCCATCAACCCAGTGCCAGAAGTTGCCCGGTGTGGTAGGCTTGGTTTCGGAGTAGTAACAACGAGCAGCGCTGTTAATGTTATAATTAGTTTCATCGATATAGATTTGTTTCCATTCTTCTGATGTTCCACCGTAGTAGATGTAATGTATATTTTGCCAATAATATGATGCATATTTTCCAATTGAAGTTACGCTATTAGGGATTACTATACTGGTTAGCCGTATGCAATTAGAAAATGCATAATCGCCTATAGTTATAACGCTATCTGGTATCACAACACTGTTTAGAGTAATACATTTATAAAATGCATAACTACCTATTGAAGTAATGCTGTCAGGTATAATTACGTTCTTAACGCCGCGCATATAATAAATGTCATAAGTATTGTTATTAACGTATCTAGGAAGTGTTATCGTTTCTTCATCACCTATGTATGCCATAAGTTCGTATTTAGAACCTTTGTATCTAAATAAAAAATCGTCATCAGTTAAGATGTATTCGTAATTATCATATACATAAGAAGTTATACGTTTATTAACAAGTACTTTAGCATAAGTAGCTATAGAACCATTGTCTATACTTCCTATTTCCATAAAAATGTCGCTTTTATTATGTACAACATAAAGGCTATCACAATCATCAAATGCGTTATCACCAATATAAACAACACTACTGCCTATGACTATACTGGTTAATCCATTACAAGAATAGAACGCATTAGAACCTATGGACTTTACATTGTCACCAATCACAACTCGTGTTAACCTTTCACAATCGTCAAAAGCGCTAACACCAATAGAAGTAACACTGTCCGGTATCACTATGCTAGTCAAATTATAGCACCATAAAAAGGCATAGTCACCAATGGTAGTAATACTGTTGGGTATCACTACACTATTAAATTCACAACTATAAAAGTCATCATAGAATGCACTATAAGCAATAGTAGAAACTAATTTTCCATTATAAGTCGAAGGAATTATAATTTCGCTTGGCATATATCTTACATTTCTTGCCTTTATTGAGTACGTTCCGTCGTCAAGCAATGTAAATTCAAAGTATTCCTCGGATGTTCCACCGCAAATTTCGCATTTATCATCAACGTAATTGTGACTAAGATAAGAAATAATCTCCTGATCCACAAGAATTTCCCCGCAAACTGTACATTCGGTATGTTTAGAACCCTTTTCAATACAATTCGCTTCCTTATCAACAATCCAATTGGATTCTATATGTTCGCCTGTCGCAAGAATTGTTTCGGTTGAAATCGTAGCACCACAAATAGTACATTCGGTATGTTTTGCTCCTTCTTCAATGCAGGTCGCTTTTTTATCAACAATCCAATCGGATTCTATGTGTTCTCCTGTTGCAGAAATTGTCTTGGTTAAAAGAGTTTTACCGCAAACGATACATTCCTTATGCATTGATACTTCTTCAACACAACTCGCTTCTTGGTCAGTAATCCACTCACTCTCGATATGATCCTTCAGGGCAGTAGTTTCCTCATCTATAGCGCCGCACTTTGTGCATTCTCTTTGGATTGTACCGGGATTTTGGCAATTTCCTTGCTCTACTATATCCCATTCGCTCCATTCGTGAACGCAAACGTATTCGCCGAAGATACCTGATATATCAAAATCACAACTACCAAGAGTTAGTACTGCTATTGACAGTATAAAAACGGCGATAAATATGGATTTGATCATTCTTTTCATCTTTTCTCTCCTTAAAAGATTATTTTCTCAACTACATTCTACCACCGCTGATGGGATTTGTCAAGCGCGTGAAAATATTTTTATATACTTATGTTTAATTACTTTTTATTTACTTTTGTAACTTTTTTTACAAAATAGGTTGATTTTGCCTGAGTAATATGTTAAAATCATATTGGTGGAGTTTGCCCACCCCACGATAAAATGATAATTTTTTATAAAAAGGAGATATAAAATGGAAGTAAGAGACGCCGCTAATGCAAAGGACGTGAAATTCTATACAACCGACAGACTCAGAGAGGAATTCCACATCGGAAACCTTTTCCCCGAGGATGATATCAAGATGGTATATAGCCACATCGACAGAATCATCGTTATCGGTATGAAGCCCGTACACAAGACCCTGACTCTCGAAGCAGGTAAGGAGCTTGCCGCAAATTACTTCCTCGAGCGCCGCGAGCTTGGATGCATCAATATCGGCGGAGCAGGCGTTATCACCGTTGACGGTGTTGAATATCATATGAATCCCCGCGACGGCATTTACATCGGCAGAGGCAACAAGAAGATCAGCTTCCGTAGCATCGATCCCGAGGCTCCCGCAAAGTTCTATGCGACCTCTTGCCCCGCTCACAAGGAGTACCCCATCGTTAAGATCGACATCACCAAGGCGAGAAAGGTACCCTGCGGCTCTGTTGAGGATTGCAATAACAGAGTTATCAATCAGTACATTCATCCCGAGGTAATGCAGTCCTGTCAGCTCGCTATGGGTCTGACACAGCTTTCCGTCGGCTCTAACTGGAACACTATGCCATCCCACACCCACGATCGCCGTATGGAGGTTTACCTCTATCTCGATATGGGCGAGAACGATGCTGTATTCCATATGATGGGTGAGCCCAAGGAGACAAGACACATCGTTATGCATAACGAGGAAGCGGTAATCTCTCCCTCTTGGTCTATCCACTCGGGCGTAGGCACTAAGAATTATTCCTTCATCTGGGCAATGTGCGGTGAAAACCAGGAGTTCACCGATATGGACCATATTGAAACAAAAGAATTAAGATAATTTACATAAAAAGGAGAAAATAAAATGGCAAACACAAGCATTTTCAACCTTGAAGGCAAGGTTGCTCTCATTACAGGCGCATCCTACGGCATTGGCTACGCAATCGCGAAGGGTCTCCACGCCGCAGGCGCAACAATCGTTTTCAATGATATCAAGCAGGAGTTCGTTGATAAGGGTCTCGCTTCCTACGAGGCAGACGGCATCAAGGCTCACGGCTACGTTTGCGACGTTACCGATGAGGACGCAGTAAATGAAATGGTAGCCAAGATCGAGAGGGAAGTTGGCGTTATCGACATTCTCGTTAACAACGCAGGTATCATCAAGAGAATTCCTATGATCGAAATGAAGGCATCCGAGTTCCGTCAGGTAATCGACGTTGACCTTAACGCTCCCTTCATCGTTTCCAAGGCAGTTCTTCCTTCTATGATCAAGCAGAGAAGCGGTAAGATCATCAACATTTGCTCTATGATGAGCGAGTTCGGCCGTGAGACAGTTTCCGCGTACGCATCCGCAAAGGGCGGTCTCAAGATGCTCACAAGAAACATCGCCTCCGAGTACGGTCAGTATAACATTCAGTGCAACGGCATCGGCCCCGGCTATATCGCAACACCTCAGACAGCGCCCCTCCGCGAGACACAGCCCGACGGCTCCAAGCACCCCTTCGACACCTTCATCACCGAAACAAAGACTCCCGCAGGCCGTTGGGGCAACCCCGAGGACCTCGCAGGCCCCGCAGTATTCCTCTCCTCCTCAGCATCTGATTTTGTAAACGGTCAGATTCTCTACGTTGATGGTGGTATTCAGGCATATTTCGGCAAACAACCCTGATTTAATTGGTGAATTTTTGCATATTTTCCCGCTTTTTACCAAGCTCGACGTAGGTATCTACGCCTTCGGGTAAAAACCGAAAAACTCTGCTAAAAATTCCCTCAATTAAAGATTGGCATAAATCCAATACAAATTTAATAACTAAAAAATCCGCAGATTTTTCGTCTGCGGATTTTGCTTTTTTGTCATATTAACTTAGAAAATGTAGGGAAAAGCAACTAATTGTTTACTTTTTTGTGGCTTATTATGGTTTTGTTCAGCGTTTTATAAAGTAAACGCGCATTACTGATACTGCTTCACTATCTCCATAATTGCTTCAATATCAAAGCCTTCGCCCTCGGGGGAGGCATATCTGTAATCGATGTTTCCTTCTGCTGTATGGTAGCCGATTACGAAATCGCCGGTGTCCTTATTCACCATAATGACCATATCCTCGCCTTCGCTCCTGTGAAGAGTTACGTTAACCGAAACATCGGAAGCTTCAAGAGAGTCGCGCACTGCGGAAATTCTTGCTTCGTCCTCGGTCAGCTTCTGGTTGTTCAGGATAAAGGTAAAGACAGCGTCTTTAGTAGCGCCGTTTACGGTGTACTGCTCGGAGTCCAAGCCTTCCAGTGCTACCACAACCTCATCTACCTCTTTTTGGTCAACCACCGCGCCAATTGTTCCTTCCTGTTTAAAGCAAGCGGTGAGAGCAAAGAGCATCATCGCTACCAGCGCAAGGCTTAAGATTTTCGTTGTTTTTTTCATTTTGTTTTTCTCCTTTTTAATAAAATTTATTATATTATTTAATTTTTTAATATTACTTTGAAACCAATTGGGCATTTTTTCGACTTTCGGTTGTCTACCTATATTATATCATAAGTCCCTTTGGCAAATCAAGGAATTTTTATTGCGGTTTTGTAAATATTTCGGACTTTTTATTACAAAATTCTACTCTGGAATGCCACTGCCTTGCCGAGGATCTTAATATTCTCCAGCTCTGCTCCCAGGTAGACCAAGGGGGCGTAGCGCGGGTTCTCGGGGGAGAGGATCAGTTTTTCCTCGGCGGGGTAGTAATACACCCTTTTCAGGGTAGCCTCGTCGCCAATTATAACCGCGGCGATCTCGCCGTTATCCACCGAGCTTTGGGAACGAATGAAAACGATGTCGCCATCGTAGATGCGGGCGCCGATCATAGAATCGCCGTGGGCGCGGAGACAAAAATCTGCCAAAAGCTCGTTGTTCGCCACCGCGTATTCGCCTCGCTCCTCGGTAGCATAGATAGGCTGACCGCAGGCGATCTCGCCAAGCATCGGCACCTTCTTCATATCTATAGGTGAGATATTATCGTAGCCCGAAAGCTCGCCCTCACTCCATCCCATCAGCGCCGACGGTGTAGTGCCAAGCACCTCCGCTAATCTTTCTACCTTTTCGGGCGGGATGTTTGTTATTATGCCATTTTCATATCTGTGTATAGTCTGCCTCGATGTTCCCAGCGCCTCCGCCAGGTCGTCAAGAGTCAGCTTTTTCTGTTTTCTCAAATTCTTCAAATTATTCGCTAACATATTTTGTTCCTTTCTGCAGGTGGAGCGACTTTACTCACAAGCGAGTCATGCTTTTTACGGTAAATCTACAGGAGCTTATTTTTTGCTGCCCACCCTTTTGTATCTTTAATTTCTAATTTCTAATTTCACATTTCTAATTGTGCAAGCATTTTAGCTTGCACGTATATTTTATCATATTGTCACCTACAATGCAATAGGTTTTTACGAAAAAAGTGAAAAAAGTTAGGAAAAATAACTTGACAAGTGACAAACTTTCTGTTATAATTGTCACGTAAAAGGTTACTTAAGCCCCGTGGAGTGACATTTTTGCAACCTAAAAAGTTATTTTTACATTACAAGCCGATTTTCTATCTTTCTTTCCCCGAGGACCAAAGGCTCATCGCCCCGCTCCACTAAATGATAGCCCAGGCAGGAGGGAGAAAGACAGAAAATTCAGATTCCGCCCGAAAGGGAAGTGCGAGAGTAAGGAGAGTGACACGAAAAAAGGGAACGGCTAAAAGCAGATTGTTTATAGTGAATTTACTTGAACATGGCAGCCCGGCAAATAGATTTGTAGGGAAAATTGCGGTTATATGACCGAGAGGCGTATAGAATACGTCGGAGGGAAGAAACGGCAATAGAATGAGAAAACCAAAAAAACTCCGAAGAAAACCAAAAGTTTTCAACATTGATTTATTTTCATAAGCAATAAGTATAAAATCCACCGATAAATACTTTTCTCATTCGTTTTCACACAAATATGGAAGCCGGAAAATACGAAAGGAGCATCGTTATGTACATAAGACAACGCCCGGAGGAAGGCATACCGGGCAGGTTATACAGAAGCCCCCTGGAGATCAAAAGGGATATGGCGATCATCGAGGAAAAGATCAGGGAGACCGAGGAGAAGCTTTCGGTTCGCAATTTGATCGCTACCTTATTAGAATCAAATCAGGAAGGAGAGGCAGTTATGGACGAGAGTACCATTACCACCCTTGAGAGCATCATCGAGAACGCGGAGCGTTCGCTTTTCCACCTGGAGAGGCTGCGCGACGGAATAAATTATTTGGAGGAGGAGCTGTCGGAGGTAAGATGGCTGATGAAGAAAAATGCTTAAGAAAAACACGTCAATTGACAGAGTGATCACTGCCCTTGTCGCGGATTATGGCAGAAGAGCAGAGGAAATAGCGAAAAAAGAGCTTTCGCCCCGCGTAATAATGGAGTACAGGTACTACAACACAAAAATCTTTAACGCCGTCGCCGAAATTGTAGGGGACAAGCAGGCAGAGCGCTTCATTTCCGACATAGGAAGCGGCAAAGGGTACCCCGGTGACATATATTTTTCCGAGAGCACGTACTATAAAAAGAAGCAAGAATGTAAAATCAATATCGCAAGAAAGCTAAATCTCTACGAATAACGGATACTTTCTCCCGTTTAATATCCAAAAAGTCCTCTCAAAATGAGAAAAATCAACAGAGAAAAAAGGAAGAAAAAAACTTTTTGAGAACCTTAAAAAGCGACAATATTCTCGCCCTTTCCGTGATAGAATACTATCGAAAGCGGGGGACGCCCCAAGGAAAGGAAAAAACAAAGGATGCAAAAGCTGGTAATTTTTGCCTACGAAGACGATGTGGTATGGGCGAAGCTGAAATGCGAGATCGACCATCATACCGCAAGGCAGATAAGAGAAAAAATAGATAAGGAGATCTTCCGCATAAGGCCTACTGTTATATACCTTGATTTCAGCGAGGTAAGATTTATGGATTCCTCGGGAATAGGTCTTATTATAGGCCGCAGTCAGGTAGCCGAGGCCTGCGGTTCAGGCGTGCGCCTGATTGGACTGTCACCTACGCTTATGAAGCTTATCCGTCTTTCGGGCATAGAGAAAATAAAGAACGTTTATATCGGAAAATAGGGAAATATGTAAATATTAGTTTTCAAAAAATGCGTATTTGCCGAAAAATGAGAGGACAACAATGAAAAGAATAATAAATCAAATGAAGCTAAGACTTCCTGCCATAAGCTCGAATGAGGCGGTGGCAAGGAGCATCGTATCCGCTTTTATTGCGGAGCTAAATCCAACAGTGGAGGAGATAGGAGACGTGCGCTGCGCGGTCTCTGAGGCGGTAACTAACGCTATAGTACACGCCTATCCCGAAAGCTGGGGTGGGGAATACCCCCAGATCTACAT